>VGEB01000042.1 GCA_016869435.1 Alphaproteobacteria bacterium
CTCGTGCAACTGTTCAGGTGAACTTCGAAAAGCGGACGGGGACCAGGCCCGATCACGGTGGCGACACCAGGAATCCAACGGTCTCCCGTCCGCGATCACCATCCCACAAAATCAACACACAGGAATCTAGGGGCAAATCAAACACGCTTATTGTGACTCTGGATTCCCGGTCGGACCTTCGGTCCGCCGAGAATGACAAGGTCCAAGCGAAGCTTACTCTGCTCGGTTCGATAGTGGGCCTTATGCGACTTCGCTTAGAGCTTGCTACCGTGAATGATTTTTTGTGGCAGAGAAAAAATGTCGACGTCGTCTAGGCACCTGATGTTGATGGCCCATCCGGTGAAAGGCTTTGTTCCGCCACCTAGTTCAGCGGCAGTTGTATGCCTGGGTCTGCGGAAAGGAAGAATTCCGCAGGTCGGACAAAAGTAATCCTTCGCCGTGCGGGTGCCCCACTGATACGACGACAGCTCTTCGAGTGGGGTCGTTAAACTAAGATCTGCCTCTTCAACTCTGAAGTTCAGAGCGCCCCGTTTCCGGCATATCGAACAGTCGCATACCCGAACGTGGTCGATGTCCGCTGTCACCTCAAATCGCACTTTCCCGCAGTGACATGAGCCGTTGTAAGTCCTCCTCATGCGCCCCCCCCCCCCGCATCACCCCTCCGGCCAGAAATCCTCGGCCATCATCTCATCGAAGGTCCAAGGGCACTCCTGAGGAAAAGTCTTGTCCGGAAACCCCGTCTCGGCGATGGCTTCGAGAACCGCGCCCTTCAAGGCCTGCTCAACAAGCGTGGCGATCGCCGGGCGCAGGCTTGGATTGTCTCGAAGATGTTCCAGTAAATCCAGTCGCTGAATCTTAATCGACGCCTCCCAGCTCGGCGTCCGCCTGCCGGGCTGAAAGCGCCATTTCAGCAGATGCAGCATCAAGGCGCGCAATCGGCTGACCAGCTCGCGCTTTTCGGTCTTGCCCAGGCTCTCGATCGCCTCGGCGATATGCTCGATATCGGCCTCGCCGAGGTTTCCGGCGCGCAGCAGCGCCGCCTGCTCATTGGCCCAGGCGTAGAAATCCTGCTCATAAAGCTGGCTCGCGGCCATTTTTCCCTCGGCTGATTTATCCACTCGGCGACATGTTCATCAGGGCGATCGGGTGAAGGGCTTCCTCATCCTGAGGAGCGTGCGCAGCACGCGTCTCGAAGGGTGAGGAAGTCCGTCTTCGCGTATTTTTCCTCACCCTCGTCCTTCGAGACGCCGCCTTCGATCTCGGGCCTGCCCGAGATCGACATTAAATTCGCAAGTCGGGTAAACCCGACTTGCGGGCGGCTCCTCAGGATGAGGGTGAGGAAAAACGATTCGCCCGATTCCCCTGGCGCGTTCATGGACTGCTCTCGGTAAGGCCTCTAATATATAGCGAACTTTCCGCCGCCAAAGGCGATTCCGCACGATGAACGCTCCCGCTCGTTTTGCCCCCGGCGACCGCATCTTCGCTTCGCCGCTCGCACGCCGTCTGGCGAAGGAGGGCGGGCTCGATCTTTCCGCGCTCCAGGGCTCGGGCCCGCATGGCCGGATCATCGAGCGCGACGTGCAGACGGCGCTGGCGCGCGGGGGCGCCGAGAAGCCGGCGACGCTCGCGGTCGCGCCGTCGGCCGATGTCACGCGCAAATATTTCGAACCGGGCTCCTTCGAAGAAATCCCCCACGACAATGTGCGCAAGGCGATCGCGCGGCGGCTGACGGAATCCATCCAGACGATTCCGCATTTCTATCTCAACATCGACTGCGACATCGACGCGCTGCTGCGCCTGCGCGAGGATTATAATTCCGCAGCGCCCGTCGGCGCCGACGGCAAGCCGACGTGGAAAACATCGGTCAATGATTATGTGGTGAAGGCGCTGGCGCTGGCGCTTCAGCGCAAGCCAGAGGCGAATGTCACTTTTACGCCGGACGCGCTGCTGCGCCACAAATCGTCCGATATCGGCGTCGCCGTGTCGATCCCCGGCGGGCTGGTGACGCCAATCATCCGCAACGCGCAAGCGAAATCGGTGCGCGAGATCTCCGACGAGATCAAGGAACTCGCCGGCCGCGCCCGCGCGCGCAGACTGAAGCCGCAGGAATATGAAGGCGGCGTGTCGGCGGTGTCTAATCTGGGCATGTATGGCGTGCAGAGCTTCACCGCCGTGATCAATCCGCCGCAGTCGACGATCCTGGCGGTCGGGCAGGGCGAGCAGCGGATGATCGTCAAGAACGGCGCGCCGGTCGTCGCCACGATGATGAGCGTGACGCTCTCCTGCGATCACCGCGCCGTCGACGGCGCGCTCGGCGCCGAGCTTTTGGCGCAGTTCAAACATGTCATCGAACATCCGGCGATGATGTTCGCGTGAGGCCGTCATTGCGAGGAGCGACGCGACGAAGCAATCCAGAAGCCGCCTAACGACTCTGGATTGCTTCGCTTCGCTCGCAATGACGGTCGAATCATCGGACGCGGAAGAAAAGATGCAACTGCATTCGACCCTGACCTGTCCGCACTGTTCGCGCGCGGAAACGCTCGCGATGCCGCAGGACGCCTGCGTCATCGTGCACGAATGCGCCTCCTGCGGCGCGCGGTTGACGCCCAAGGCCGGCGATTGCTGCGTGTTCTGCTCTTATGGCGACGTTCCATGCCCGCCTATGCAGAGGGGCGGCGATTGTTGCGGCGCGCGGATGGACGAGGGGCGCTAATCGCGGCATATGCCTTGCCTGGAACGGCTCTAAAGAGGCAGGGAGCAGGCGCGTGGCGACGGAAGCTGACATCTTGAAGGCTCTGGAAGGGCTCCATGGGCCCGGCGGGACGCCACTCGCCCATGCCGTGAGCGGGATCAATCTGTCGGGCGCCAAGGCCTTCGTGTCGCTCTCTGGCGATCCCAGCCAGACTGAGGCCTGGGAGGCGGCGCGCGTTTCCGCCGAGCGCGCAATTAAGGCTGCGCCGGGAATCGAACAGGCGATCGTGACCTTGACCGCCGAACGCGCCCCGCGCGCGGAGGCGCCGCGCGGCCATGCGCATGCCCATACGCATGCGGCCGGTGCGCCGGCGCCTCAGCGTAAGGGAGGCATTCCGGCGCTCGAACAGATCCGTTTCATCATCGCTGTCGCCTCGGGAAAGGGAGGCGTCGGCAAATCGACCACGTCGGCCAATCTGGCGCTCGGCCTCGCGGTGCAGGGTTGGCGCGTCGGGCTGCTCGACGCCGACGTCTACGGCCCCTCCATGCCAAGGCTGTTCGCGCTTTCGGAGAAACCGAAAGTCGAAGGCGGCAAGCTCGTTCCTCTCGAAGCCCACGGCGTCAAGATCGTGTCGATGGGTTTTCTTGTCGACGAAAATATTCCGATGGTCTGGCGCGGTCCGATGGTGTCGCAGGCGATTTCCCAAATGCTCGGCGAAGTCGCCTGGGGAGAACTCGACGCGCTGGTGATCGACATGCCGCCGGGGACGGGCGACGTTCAGCTCACCATCGCGCAGCAGGTCCCCCTCGCCGGCGCGGTGATCGTCTCGACGCCGCAGGATTTAGCGCTGATCGACGCGCGCCGCGCGGTGGCGATGTTCCAGAAGGTCGAGGCGCCGATCCTGGGCGTCATCGAAAATATGAGCTATTTCCTGTGCCCCCACTGCGGCGGGCGCTCGGAAATCTTCGCGCATGGCGGCGCGCGCCATGACGCCGAACAAATGGGCGTTCCATTTCTTGGCGAAGCGCCGCTCGACATCAAGATTCGTGAAACTTCGGACGCCGGCCGCCCGGTGGTCGCGGCGGAGCCCGACAGTCCGCAGGCGGCGGTCTATCTTAATCTCGCCGCGAAAGTGAAGACGTTGCTCGAAACGCAGAAGCGCCGCGCCGCCCCGAAAATCGTCGTCGGCTGACGCGAAGGGCGCAAAAAAGACGCGCCTCCAGTTCAGGAGGCGCGCCAGGCGGGCCGATCGCTGCCGGCCGTCAGGGAGCGCTATGTCTCAGAAATGACTGGGTATCCAGGAAGTATCGCCTGCATCCCACTTGTAGTTGTAGCCGACCGTGAACTGTGTAGCCCGTCCCCAGGCGGTAATGACCGCGTTTGTATTATAATGCGGAAGAATATTCAGTGGAACCGCAGGAAAGAACGCGCGACCGACGAAGGGCGCGTTCTCGAAGTAGCTGACCGAATTCTTGAAGTCGTAAATGGCCGCGAAATCGATCGAAGAGTTCTTCGTCAGCTGATAGCCGAAGCCGCCGTTGACCGAGTGAGCGCCGACGGCGGGCGCGAGCGCCGTAAGCGTCGCGGCGCGGTCCCTCCCCGGCACGGTTGAGTAATGATAGCCGGCGCGCAAGGCCAGATTTGGGGTGGCGCGCCATTCGACTCCAAAGGAGGCGGAGTCAGTGTCGCGCCAGTCGAAGCCAAGGCCGCCGTATAAGCCGAACGACCCGTACCAGATGGGAAAGCTCTGGTTCCCTAAGGTGGTCGCCGAGTAGAAGATATGCCTCCAGTCGGCCATCAGCGTGAGACTCGGCAGCACGTCATAGGCGACGCCTGCGATCACCGTCGCCGGAATGTCGAAGCTGCCCTGGTCGGCTATGAGTCCTCTGTATTTTTCGAATTTCGACATGAACATGGGCGTCGCGCCGGCGAAGCCAAAGCGCAGTTCATTCGTCGCGCGCCATTGAAAGCCGACGCGGAACCCGCCTCCCACCGACCAATCATAGCCCATGTCGGAAAAATTGTACATGCTGGAGGAGTAGGGAGTGAGTATCGTCAATCCTTGCGCGTTGAACATCTGCACCGCCAGAGTGGGGGAAAATCCCACGGTGATCGGACCGAAATTTCTAGCGTAGGTGACGCCAATAAAAGACTGTTGAAGGTCGACTCCCGCCGCGCCGCCGCCGAGGACGCCACCGAACGAGGGAACGACAGTGATAACGCCGCCTGGGCCCGCTTTGACCGGCGGCTTGAAATGCCCGAAGTCATAAGAGGTGTTGAGTCCGCCGTTGCCGTAAGTGGCGACGCCCCACGCGGAGTCGGCGTCAATCGGCTGGACATAGGCGCCGTTCGGCACCGGAAAGAGCGGTCGACCGCTCCTCACGTCGCCAGGCGCCAGGACCGACGGCAGACCGACGGTCGAGTATCCACGTTCGGGAAGGCTCGCGCCGAGCCCGACCTGAAATTCCCGGTCGAGTCCGACAATGCCAGCCGGGTTGATCGACATCGCCATCGGGTCCCGGGAGTCCGCGACGCCGGCGCCGCCCAAGGCTCTCTGACGCGGACCATAGCCAGTAAGGAAATAGCCGTCAGCGGCAAAGGCGAGGCGACCGCCGTTAGGGCGATGAGGAAGCTTTCTGAAATCCATTTTTTCATTGTTGGCGAGTCCCAAGGCGAACTCTTCTCCCAAAGCTCGCGATGGCGAGGATTCCCAGTCGCGACGAAACTTCGAGGCCCGTTCCCAGTATTATGCAGACTACAGGACCCTATCGGCTAAAGGCGCAAATTCGCCCTCGCATGCACAGATTTCTTCGCTCTGTAACCTCTTTGCAACACATACGCTTTTTGCCGTCGCTTCCTTTCGTTCGCTCGCCAGATCAGAAATGCGTCGGCAGCCAGGACTCGTCGTCGGCGTCAAATTTGTAGTTGTAGCCCACGGTAAAAGCTCCGCCATAAGCCCATACGGTGATCGTGGCGGCGGTATTGATCCTGCCGAATGGAAGCGCGGCTGACTGGGGGATTGATTCAAATCCGGACGCGCTGTTTTTGAACGCCCAAAGGAAAGCGAAATCGAACGACGAGTTCTTGGTCACCGCGTAATTGAAGCCGGCGCCAAAATGATGATTATTGACGCTCGTCGCGAGCGCCGCAAAGTTGAGCGAACGCGAGCGCAGCGCAAGAGTGGCGTAGTGATAGCCCGCGCGAAGCGCGAGAGTAGGCGTCGCGCGCCACTCCACGCCGAATGAAGCCGAATCCGTGTCGCGGTAATCGAGGCCGGCGCCCGCGCCGAGGGAGCGCAATAGCAAAGGACCGCCACCGTTGCCGATGGAGGGAACAGCCGAATAGAAGATGTGTCGCCAGTCCGCCATAAGCGTCAGGTCGGGCAGGAGGTCGTAAGCGAATCCCGCTTGCATTTGGGCAGGAATGTCGAACTGGCCGCGATTGCCGAAAAGCCCCGAATATTTTTCCAGACGCGACATCCACATTGGCGTTGATCCGGAAAAGCCGAAGCGCAGCTTGTCGGTTATCCCCCACAGCAACCCGAGGCGAAAGCCGCCGCCGAAGGACCAGTCGAACGACATGTCCGACATTTCCCACGGATTGATCGAATAGGCTGCAAGCGACCTCAATCCTTGAACATTCACCATTTGAGCGGCGATCGTCGGCGCGAGTCCGATGGTGATTGGACCAATCGGCGTATGAAAGCGGCGCGCATAATCGACGCTGAAGAATGCTTGCCTTATGTCGGCGCCCGCGAAGCCGGCGCCGAACGGCCCGCCCAGCGGCGCACGAAAATTTCTGACGTCATACGCGCTGTTAATGCCGCCATTCGAATAGCTGACAAAGCTCCACGCCGAGTCGGCGTCGATAGGACGAATGCTGCCCGTGTTGGGGATAGGAGTCCACGAACGGCCGCTGCGCACGTCGCCCGGCGCCACCACTCTGGGAAGGCCTGTGGTGCTGTAGCCGCGATAAGCGAGATTGGCGGTAACGCCAATCGCAAACTGTCGATCAAGACCGACAATGGTCGCGGGATTGACCGCGGCGGCCATGCCGTCCCGCCCATCGGCCACGCTGGCGCCGGCAAGCGCTCTCTGCCTCGGGCCGTAGCCCACCACAAAAAAACCGTCAGCGCTGAACGACGCGGATGGCGCGAGCGTCGCGCCCGACGCCAGCCCGAAAAGGAAGCGTTGCAGAATCAATTTTTTCATAACGCGCGAGTCCCGAGGCGAACTCTTCTATCAAAGTTCGCGATGGCCGAGGGTTCGACCGCCACGACGAAACTTCGACCTGTTCGCAATGCGATGCAGAAGAAAAGATCTTATTGGCAAAAAGGCGCACATTCGCCTCGCATGCGCAGATTTCTTCGTTCTGTAACCTATTTGCAACACCTATGCTTTTTGGCTTAATGCAGATCGATCGTCAGGGCGCCGTCTTCGCTCTGCGCGCGCGGCGCCGGATAGAGCAGCCGACGCCAAACGCCGTACCAGCTTCCCGCGATGGCGGCGAGCGTCAGCGCGAGAGCGAGTTTTTGCCAACTCGGCGGCTCGAAACGCAGAAGCTCAGATACGGGAGGGACGTAAAGGCTTGCCGCCACCATCGCGGCGGCCGCGCCGGCGACGAGCCAGAACGCCAGATTGTCGCGCGAAAACAGCGAAGCGCCGCGCGGAAGCGCATCCGAGAGCGCGAGAATGAGATTGCTCACGACCAGGGTTGCGAAGGCGAGACCGCGCGCCTGCGCTTGCGGCGCGCCAAGGCCGCTATCAATGACGTAAACTGACATGACGGCCAGGAACACCACGAACCCTTGAAGGAATCCGAGCCAGAGTTCGCGGGCGCCGAAGAGCCGTTCGTCGCGCCTGCGAGGCGGTTTGAGCATGGCGTCCGGCTCATTAGGCTGCGACTCGAAAACGAGCGCGCAGGTCGGGTCGATGATGAGCTCCATCAGCACGACATGCGGCGGCAACAGCAGAGGCGGCAGGCCCATCAGAATTGGGGCCAAGGCGACGCCGGCAATGGGTATGTGGATGGCCGTCACATAGATGAGCGCGCGACGCAGGTTAGCGAAAATGCGCCGGCCGAGCGCCACGCCGACGACGATGGAGGGAAAGCTGTCGTCGAGGAGCACGATATGCGCGGCCTCTCGCGCGACGTCCGAGCCGCGCCGCCCCATGGCGATACCAATATGAGCGGCCGCCAGCGCCGGACCGTCGTTGACGCCATCTCCAGTCATGGCGACGATGTGGCCGTCGGCCTTGAAGGCTTGGACGAGGGCAAGCTTGCTTGACGGCGTCACTCGGGCGAAGACGCGAAGGTCGCGAATTTTTTCAGGAAGACGTTCGCTTGGCGTCGCCGCAATCTCTGCGCCGACGATCACGCCGGCGTCAGAATCAAGCCCGGCCTGGCGGGCGATCGCCAGCGCCGTCGCAGGATAGTCGCCGGTTATCATCGCCACCGCTACGCCTGCGCGGCGCGCCGCGGCGACGGCCGCCGGGACGTCTTCGCGCAGCGGATCCTCGAAGGCGAGCAGTCCGACGAAGTTGAATGACGCCGCCTCCGGCGTCGGCGCCTGCGGCGACGGGATCGTCGTCGCCACGGCAAGCACGCGCAGGCCGCGATGCGCCAAGTCGGCAATCTGAATTTCAAGGCGCGTGCGTTCCTCATCGGAAAGTCGCGCCAGTTTAAAAATCGCTTCCGGCGCGCCCTTTGCCGCGTAGCTTTCTCCTGACGGATCGCGCCAGCATTGGATGAAGGCGAGGAGATCGGGGCGGATCGGAAAGCTTCGAACCGGCTCGCCTTCGGTCGCAACGCCGGCGTCCGCCGCATAGACGTGAACGGCGCGGTCCATCGGATCCAGGGGGTTCAACGACGACGCGCGCAAGGCGGCGCGGGTCAGCATGCGGCTTTCATCGCCGGGCGCGTCATGCCCCCCAGGAATGGCGAAAGCCACGCGCATGCGGTTCTGCGTGAGCGTGCCGGTCTTATCGACGCAAAGGATCGATGTCGAACCCAGCGTTTCGGTCACTGAACTGCGGCGCACGAGCACGTTGCGACGCGCCAGCCGATAGGCGCCAAGCGCGAGAAAAATCGCGAGCACCATCGGAAATTCTTCGGGCAGAAGGCCGATGGCGAGCGTGATGCCGGCGATCGCGCCCTCGAACCAGTCGCCATGCACGAGCCAATAGGCCAGGAACACCAGCACGCAAAACAGCAGGGCGAACGCGCCGAGCGTGGCGACCAGCCTGCCGGTTCTTTGTTGGAGAGGACTCGGTTCGCTTTCGATCGCAGCGAGCGTGGCGCCGAGACGGCCCATCGCCGTGCGCGCGCCGGTTCGAACCACCTCGGCCATTCCCGACCCGCGCGCAATCATCGTTCCCGCAAAAAGAAAGGGCGTATGCTCGCCGCCGGGATCGGGAAATTCCCTCGGGCTTTCGGCTCCAGCGAGGGTCTTCATCACGGGCGCCGACTCTCCGGTGAGGAGCGATTCGTCGAGGACGAGCGCATCGCCGCCGATCAGCAGCGCATCCGCCGGCGCGCGTTCTCCCTCGCCGACGAGAATGATATCGCCGGGCACGAGGTCGCGGGCAGGGATGCGCCGCTCGACGCCGTCGCGCAGACAGGTGGCGGTCGGTTCCGCCAGTCGGTTGAGCGCTTGAAGCGCACGCTCGGTCCGCAGCTCCTGCAGCACGACAAGGGTGACCGACGCGCCTGCTCCGGCAACCATGAACAGGCCTTCGCCGAGATCGCCGACGAAAAGATAGAGAAGCGCCGCCGAGGCGAGCAGAAAGAACATCGGTTCTTTCAGCGTGCGCAGCGCGATCGCAAAAACGCCCGGCGGGGGCGCCTTTGGCTGCTCATTGGGGCCGTATGCCGCAAGACGGCGCGCGGCTTCTTCGGACGATAGACCGTGAAAATTTAAATTCCGCATGTGTCTGGGCTCATCGCAGCCATACGCTATTTGGCGGTATCGCCGCGCGAACTTGCGATGCGAGTGTGAACGGGGTAATTTTTCCATAATGGCGAGGGGCGCCGCAAGCGCGGCTGAGAAGCACCCGTCGAACCTGATCCGGGTCATGCCGGCGTAGGGAAGGCCAGCGAAAGAGCGAACGGCGCGCCAGCGTCGACGCAACGACAGCGCATCCCTCCTTCGTCTTCGTGACTCTTATCCGCTTCCCTTGACGAAGCGCGATGAAGGAGCGCGATCATGAATATTCACGACAAGCGCCTGCCGGCGAGCGTCACGACCGGCGCAATCGGCAAATCGCGCAAGGCATATTTTTTGCCGAAAGGTCGCGACGACATTCGCGTGCCTTACCGCGAAATTCCGCTGCATCCGTCATCGGGCGAGCCGCCGCTTCGGGTCTACGACTCTTCCGGCCCTTACAGCTGCGCGTCCTTCACGCCCGACCTTTCGGCGGGGCTTCCGGCTGCGCGGCCCTGGCTCGCGGCGCGCGCCGGCCTCGAAATTTATCAAGGCCGCGCCGTCAAACCAGAAGACAACGGCTTTGTCGAAGGCGAGCGCCTCGTCCCGCCATGTCCGGCTGAACGCAAGCTTTATCGCGCGGCGGGCGCGCAGCCTGTCACGCAGCTTGAGTTCGCCCGCGCGGGGATCGTCACCGAAGAGATGATCTATGTCGCGCATCGCGAGAACCTCTGCCGCGAGCGCGCGCTCGATGTCGCGAAGGAACGCATCGCCGACGGCGAAAGCTTCGGCGCTTCTATCCCCGAATTCGTCACGCCCGAATTCGTGCGCGATGAAGTCGCGCGCGGCCGCGCCATCATTCCGGCGAACGTCAATCATCCGGAACTCGAGCCGGTCGTCATCGGCCGCAATTTCCTCGTGAAGGTCAACGCCAATATCGGCAATTCGGCCGTGACCTCTTCCGTTGCGGAAGAAGTCGAGAAGATGGTGTGGGCGATCCGCTGGGGCGCCGACACGGTGATGGATCTTTCGACCGGCCGCAACATTCACAACATCCGCGACTGGATTATCCGCAACGCTTCCGCGCCGATCGGCACGGTGCCGATCTATCAGGCGCTGGAGAAGGTCGGCGGCGACGCGCTGAAACTCGACTGGGAAGTTTTCAAGGACACGCTGCTCGAGCAGGCGGAGCAGGGCGTCGATTACTTCACCATCCATGCCGGGGTGCGGCTCGCTTACGTGCCGCTCACCGCCAATCGCGTCACCGGCATCGTCTCGCGCGGCGGCTCGATCATGGCGCGCTGGTGCCTGTCGAAGCACAAGGAGAGTTTTCTTTACGAGCGCTTCGACGAAATTTGCGACATCATGCGCAAATACGACGTGTCCTTCTCATTGGGCGATGGTCTGCGTCCGGGCTCGAACGCCGACGCCAATGACCCGGCGCAATTCGCGGAACTGGAGACGCTCGGCGAACTGACCAAGATCGCCTGGGCCAAGGGCTGTCAGGTCATGATCGAAGGCCCCGGCCATGTGCCGATGCACAAGATCAAGGCCAATATGGAGAAGCAGCTCAGCGTTTGCAGCGAGGCGCCGTTCTATACGCTGGGTCCGCTCGTCACGGATATTGCGCCGGGCTATGACCATATTACGTCAGGCATCGGCGCCGCGATGATCGGCTGGTTCGGCACTTCGATGCTGTGTTACGTAACGCCTAAAGAGCATCTCGGCCTGCCGGACCGCGACGACGTGAAAACCGGCGTCGTCACCTATCGCATCGCCGCCCATGCCGCCGATCTCGCCAAGGGCCATCCGGCGGCGCGCGAGCGCGACGACGCGATGAGCCGCGCCCGTTTCGACTTCCGCTGGGAGGATCAGTTCGAGATCGGTCTCGACCCCGACACCGCGCGCGAATTCCACGACGAGACGCTGCCGAAGGAGGCGCATAAGGTCGCGCATTTCTGCTCGATGTGCGGGCCGAAATTCTGCTCGATGCAGATCACCCGCGATCTGCGCGAAGAGGCGGCGCAGATCGCCGCGCGCGAGAAGGGCCTGGCCGAGAAGGCCGAGGAGTTTCTGGAAAAGGGCGCGGAGATTTACGTCAGGGAAACCCCTCTCCCGTAGGGCGCGCAAACCCT
The DNA here is from genome assembly GCA_016869435.1 of Alphaproteobacteria bacterium. Classification (GTDB taxonomy): domain Bacteria; phylum Pseudomonadota; class Alphaproteobacteria; order Rhizobiales; family Beijerinckiaceae; genus Methylocystis. Next base: position 11,750 of record VGEB01000042.1, read on the forward strand.
CTCCCATAGGGAGAGGGTCACGCACGATGTTCTCAGCTTTTCCCCAGCACCTCGACGCGCACCTGTCCGGCGCCGCGTGCGACGAAGCCGAGCTGCTCAGCGGCGCCGCGCGACATGTCGAGGCTGCGCCCGGTCCAGGCCGCCGGGCCGCGGTCATTGATGCGCACCACCACCGACCGCCCGGCATAGGTCAGGCGCAGCCGCGTGCCCATCGGCAGGCTGCGGTGGGCGGCGGTCATGTCCCACATGTTGAAGATTTCGCCATTGGCGGTTCGGGCGTTGGGTTCGTAGCGACGCGGACCGCCGCCGTAAAAGGACGCATTGGCGGTGAATTCCTGGCCCTGCGAAGCCTCGGCCTGACGCCACGAATGGCTGGAGACGTGATGCGCCAGAGGGCGCGCGGCGTGATGCGCCAGCGCGGGCGCGATCGTCAGTCCAAGGATCGTCACTATGCCAAAGATACGCTTCATTCAGGATTGCTCCGTTGACGCAAAATGCGTGAATGACGCCGACGAGCCGCCGCCCGTCGAACGCATAATTTCCATCCGTTTGAATGGAGGTGAAGACAAAATAGTTAATATCAAAATGTGGCGAAATATGTATCAACACTATCTGAATATGTGTTCATGATATTTGACGGTATGTCTATGCATCTGTCGAAATTATTCATCAATAATGGACAGATATGCCATTCAATCTTGGACATTTGTGCCGACTATGCGCAGTTTAACCTAACTTGAGCGCTGCAGCCGCTGATAGTGACAAGGTTGGCTGGACACGGCAAACATGCGGGTCGGGAGGTCGCCAATGGCAAACGAACAGCGCGCCGCGATCATCGGGGTCGTCACTGCCTCGGACCGCGCGAGCGCCGGCCTATACGAAGACGAGAGCGGTCCGGCGATCGAGGCCTATCTGCGCGTGGCGCTGGCCACGCCTTTCCGCATCGAGCGGCGCATCATCCCCGACGGCTTCGAAAGCGTGCGCGACACGCTGATCGACCTTGCCGACAATGTCGGCTGCGATCTCATCGTCACGACCGGCGGCACGGGTCCCAGTCCGCGCGATCTGACGCCGGAGGCGACGCGCGCCGCCTGCCCGCGGGAACTGCCGGGTTTCGGCGAGCTGATGCGACAGGTCTCGCTGACGCAGACCCCGACCGCGATCCTGTCGCGACAGTTGGCCGCCCATCGCGGCAAATGCCTGGTGATCAATCTGCCGGGCAAGCCGAGAGCGATCGAACTCTGCCTCGACGCGGTCATGCCCGCCGTGCCCTACTGCCTCGACCTCATCGGGGCCGCATATGTTGAAACCGATCCAAGTCGCGTCGAAAGCTTCCGCCCCAAGGCGAAATGACCGCCCGTTCGGGCAGTATGGCGCCAGCCGGCCAAAGCTGCGCGCTTCTCATCGCGGCGCCTCGCCTGTATAGGGATGGCGCGTCACTAAGATGGAATCGAGCCGCTAAGCGGCGGGCGGCGAGGGCGACTGAATGAACGAATTGCGTTTGGTGGTGGTCGGCGCAGCGGGCCGCATGGGCCGGATGCTGACCCAGATCATCCCCGACACGTTGGGCGTGCGCCTGACCGCCGCCCTGGAGCGCCCTGGCGCGCCGGCGCTCGGCGCCGACAGCGGCGGCGCGACGCCCAACGGCGTGCCGATCACCAGCGACGTGGCCGCCGCCCTCGTCGACGCCGACGCGATTGTCGACTTCTCATCGCCGGGCTCCAGCGTCGAAATGGCGAAGGCCGCGGCGGACGCAGGGGTGGCGCTCGTCATCGGCACGACGGGACTGTCTGCGGAAGACCTCGCCGCGATCGCGGCATGCGCCGAGAAAACCGCGATCGTTCGTTCCGGCAATATGAGTCTTGGCGTCAATCTTCTCGCCGCGCTCGTCGAGCGCGCCGCGCGGGCGCTCGGACCGGCCTGGGACGCCGAGATCGTCGAGATGCACCATCGCCTGAAGGTGGACGCGCCCTCCGGAACGGCGCTGCTGCTCGGCGAGGCGGTCGCCCGCGGCCGCGGCGTCGACCTGGTCGAGAACAGCGCCCGCGGGCGCGACGGCTTAACCGGTCCGCGCCGGATCGGCGAGATCGGCTTCGCCAGCCTGCGCGGCGGCACGGTGGTTGGCGATCACACCGTGATTTTCGCCGGATCCGGCGAGAGAATTGAGTTCTCGCATCGCGCCGAGGATCGCGGCGTATTTGCACGCGGCGCGCTCGCAGCTGCGCTATGGACTCGCGGAAAGACTCCGGGGCTCTATTCGATGGCCGACGTGCTCGGCCTTTCCGGGGCCTGAGAGCGACGAGCGTTTACGATCATGAATCGCACTCTCGTTCTGGTTCGCCACGGCGAAAGCGAATGGAACGCCAAAAATCTCTTCACCGGGTGGAAAAACCCCGATCTCACGCCGCTCGGCGTCGAGGAAGCGCGCCGCGCTGGCCGCGAGTTGAAGAAGCTCGACATTTTGTTCAGCGTCGGCTTCACTTCAGCTTTGGTGCGCGCGCAGCACACGCTCGATCTGATCTTCGAGGAGCTTGGTCAGCCGAACGTCCCGACACTCAAGGACCGCGCGCTGAACGAGCGCCATTACGGCGATCTTTCCGGGCTCAATAAGGACGAGGCGCGCGACAAATGGGGCGAAGGGCAGGTTCACCTGTGGCGCCGCTCTTATGACGTGCCGCCGCCTGGCGGCGAAAGCCTAAAGGACACGGTCGCGCGCGTGCTGCCGTTTTACTGTCAGCGCATTTTGCCGCCGGTGATGCGCGGCGAGCGGGCGCTCGTCGTTGCGCACGGCAATTCGCTGCGGGCGCTCGCCATGGTGCTCGACCAGCTAACGCCCGAGTCAGTCACGACGTTGGAGCTCGCGACCGGCATTCCGATCATCTATCAGCTCAACGCCGATTCCACCGTGGCGTCAAAGACGGTATTGGGGCGCTGATCGCCGCTACGTTTCAGGCGCCGATCGATTGACTTCCACTTATTGTGTGCTTTGCTTCCTTTGCAATTGTTACCGCATTTGCGGCGAACCTGATTTGTCGAGGTCATTTGAATGGCGAAGAATCCCAAGGCCCCTCCGAAAAAAAAGAAAGTGGCGCGTTCGACCGTAGGGAAGGCCGCCACCGCGCGCGCCAGCATCATTCCTCCCACAAAAGGGCCGGTTACGCTCGATGAAGCTCGCGCCCTCGCCCAGGCGAAGCAGCAGCCGGCGCGGATCGCGGCGCGCCGCGCGGGCATTGCGCCAGCGGTCTCGCCGGAGAAAATCGGACGCGCGCGGCGCCAGGTAAAAACGGAGCGAGACGCCGAGATCGCCCGTAGGGAGCGCGAGTATAAAGCGGTGATGTCGATCATGAAGCGGCGCGGCGGGCGCGCCGCAGCGACCGCACAAACCTTCGTCCCGCTGCAGATTTGCGCCGAAGGCGATTCCTGGTTCAAATATCCGCCGTTTCTTTCTGGCGGAATCATCCCCCGGCTGGAGCGCCTTGTCGGCGTCCCGATCCTCGATCTGGCCAAGGCGGGCGACGAAGTTCGCTACATGCTCGGCGTTAAGGAGCGCACCGAACTTATTCACCGTTTGCGTCGCGGTTCGCCTGCGGGCGGACCATGGGACGCGCTGCTCTTTTCCGGCGGAGGCAATGACGTCGTCGACGACCCCATGGCGCTCTGGGTCAAGGACTGGAATCCGGCGACGCCTCCGGCTGCGCATCTCCATGAGGCGCGCTTCAACAATGTGCTCGCGCTCGTGAGGGCCGGATATGAAGACCTGATCGACATTCGCGACAAATTCAGCCCGACAACCCATCTGATTTTTCACGGCTATGATTTGGCCATTCCGGATGGTCGCGACGTTTGCGGCTTATTTGGACCATGGCTCAAGCCGACCTTCGATCTCAAGCGCTTTCCGTCGCTCGCCGCCAGACAGGCCGTCGTCGATGCGATGCTGGAGCGGTTCGCGGCGATGCTCACGCAGCTCACCGATACTGCTGGCAGGAAGGTGACCTTCATCAATGGGCAAGGGACTCTACCGCGCGAGAAGAACTCTTGGCATAATGAGCTGCACCCGTCGGACGGCGGTTTCGATGTCTTCGCCCGGATTTTTCATCGGAAGTTGAACGAGCTTTTTCCAGGCCGCGTCGCCTGAAGCGCCTTGCAAAGCAGGGCGATTTGGAAATACGGCCGGACGCTGTTATTCGCGCGTGCTAAAATGCGCCAATGCCTGAACTCGCGCCCGGCGCTTTTCATTACCCGGCGTTCCTCGATCAATGCGCGCAGGCGGCTCTGGCCGAAGAGATCGCCGATGTCATCGCGGCCGCGCCGCTCTATGTCTCGACGATGCCGAAGACCGGCGCGCCAATGTCGGTGCGGATGACGAATTGCGGCGCGCTGGGCTGGCTCAGCGACAAGGAGCGCGGCTATCGCTATGAGGCGCATCATCCGACGACCGGCGATCCCTGGCCGGCAATGCCGCCGCGTCTCCTCAAACTGTGGAACGAGCTCGCTCAATACGCCAAACCGCCCGAAGCCTGTCTCGTGAACGTCTATGATGAAAAGGCGCGCATGGGCCTCCATCAGGACAGGGATGAGGCGGATTTGGCCGCGCCGATCTTGTCGCTGTCGCTGGGCGCCGATTGCCGTTTCAAGCTCGGCGGCGCGCGTCGCGGCGACCGCGCGATCGCTTTCGCGCTGTCGTCCGGCGACGCGCTCGTGCTCTCGGGACCCGCAAGGATGCGCTATCACGGCGTCGACAGGATTTTGCCGACAGTCGGCGCGCCGGCGCCGCCGGCGCTCGCAGCGTTCGGCGCTCGCGTCAATCTCACGCTCCGCCGGGTCACTTAAGCCTGCGGTTCAGCGCGCGTTCACGACCTTTCCACATAATGTCAATGGAGGCCGCGCGTGAGCTCGGGCGTATTGTCTTGGGCGGCGGCTTCGTTGTAGTTTCCAATCTGTCTAAAGAGCGTCGGCGAGGCGCCAATATTGGCCGGACGCATTTGAAAAAGGCGGGCGCGACGCGAACGCCGGGAAGAGGAAAGGAACAAGGATGAAGACGATTTCCCTGCTGACGTTCGCCGCGAGCGTCGCTTTCGCCGCTTCTGCCGGCCAGGCTTACGCCGCGGGCGACGCCGCCGCGGGCGAAAAGGTCTTCGCCAAATGCAAAGCCTGTCATCAGGTCGGAGAAACGGCGAAGAACGCCATCGGCCCGCAGTTGAACGGCCTCGATGGCCGCAAGGCCGGCGCAGCGGCGGACTACAGCTATTCTGAGCCGATGAAATCCTCGGGCATTACCTGGGACGAGGCGAGCTTCAAGGAATTCATCAAGAGCCCGAAGGCGAAGGTTCCCGGCACCAAGATGATCTTCCAGGGCCTGCCCAGCGAGGGCGACGAGGAGAATGTGTGGGCCTATCTCGCCCAGTTCGGCGCGGACGGCAAAAAGAAGTAAGCGCGCTTCGTCTCGAGACAGTTTCGGCGGTCCTGTTTCAGGACCGCCTTTTTTGTCGCCGAATCGAAGCGACGAAAAAGAATAGACAAGCGCGACTCGACGCCTAGGCGCATCGAAAATGCAACAGTCAACAAAAGGCGATGATTTCCTTCTTGAAATACTTCTCAGTTATATCGATTTTGTGTCGTATTTCAGCAACAGTCAGAAACAAATGAGAAATATTGCGTCGGAACGATTCCAAACTAGGCTGTCTGCTAATTGACCGTTTTCAAAGAAGAAAATTATTAATTAGCCTTCTCCTTGCGCGTGGACTGGACATGCTTCCGAAACAATCGAGATATCGACGGACGCACTTCGCGTCCCCTTTCTCGTCCACTGCGCTTGATCGAATAACGGGTGCGGCTTCGGCCGCCGCCGTCAGTCTTGTCGCTGCGCTGACGCCCGGCCTTCCTGCTCTCGCGCAGTCTCAATCCGAGCCGTTGCCGGCGGTGAGAGTCGACGCGCCGCCGGAGAAGCCCCGCGCGGTCGCGCAGGCGAAGCCCAAGCATGTCGCCTCGCAGGGGCGCTCCGCGAGTGGAGCCCAACATTTGCCGCCCATCGACGTTGGAGGCGCACGACGCGGCGCTCGGGTGATTCCCACGACCCGCGCGCCGGTCGAGACCGCGGCTCCCTCCGTCGATGGCGCGCCCGGCGAGCGTCCGCTGTTCCCCGCCACGGCGCTCGGCCGCGGCCCGACCGACGTCGTCGGCTATTTCGCGGGCAGGACTTCGACGGCCACGAAGACCAACACGCCGATTATCGATATCCCTCAGTCGATCACGATTCTAACGAAGCAGCAGCTTCAGGACCGCAACAGCATCGATCTCAATCGGGCGCTGATGTACGTGCCTGGCGTCACGGTCGCGCAGGGCGAAGGCAATCGCGACCAGATCACGATCCGTGGACAGGACACGACCGCCGATTTCTATACCGACGGCATCCGCGACGACGCGCAATATTTCCGCGACCTTTACAACATCGAGGCAGTCGAGGTTCTCAAGGGCCCCAACGCGCTGATCTTCGGACGCGGCGGCGGCGGCGGCATCGTCAATCGCGTCACCAAAAAGGCTGACGGCGAGCGGCTGCGGTCGATCATGGTCAGTTCGGGCAGCTTCGCTCGAAAGCGGGTCACGGTCGACGTCGGCGACGCGATCAACGACACGCTCGCCGTCCGACTCAATGGCCTCTACGAGCAGTCATACGGCTACCGCGACTTCTTCAAGCTCGAGCGATATGGCGTCAATCCGACGATGACGTGGCATCCGCTCGAAAAGACCTTCATAACGTTGAGCTACGAGCATTTCCGCGATCGCCGCACCGCCGATCGCGGCATTCCGTCCGTGGGCGGCTTCGTTTTCGGCGGCTCGGCGATCTATCCGGGATACCCGTCGCCGGCGCCGATCGACGCTTTCTTTGGCGTCGGCAATCCTTCGGTCGAAGCCGTCAATTACGCCAAAGTCGATCTCAATCGCGTTGCGCTCGCTTTCGATCACACGACGGAATTCGGCCTCAACATCCGCAACCAGACGGTCTATGCGGATTATCAGAAGCGTTATCAGAACACGTTCCCGGATCAAGGTCTGGGCGTCGTCACGACGCTGCTTAATCCTGTCGCGACAAGCGTGACTCCCATCGGCGTTGCGCGCCTCGACGGCTATGTCAGCTCCAATCCCCGGCAGAACATCTTCAACCAGACCGACCTCGTCTACAAATGGCAGATGACGCCGGACATCCGTCACACGGTGATGTTCGGCGCCGAAGTCGGCAACCAGAGAACCGACGACAACCGCGATCTCTCCTGCTTCAATCTGTCCTGTGCAACGCGGCGCGTGACGACGCCATTTTGGATGCCGACCGCATATTTTCCGGTGGCGTTCGTCAATCCGAACCGTCGTCGCCACACCAATCTGGACCTTGCCGCGGGCTATATTCAGGATCAGATCGAGGTCACCCGTTACATCGATGTGATCGCGGGCGTGCGGTTCGACAGGTTCGACCTGAAATTCACCGGCTTCGATCCGGGTCCGACCGATTTCAGAGGCCAGCTGAGCCGAGTCGACAACAAATGGTCGCCGCGCTTCGGCCTCGTGTTCAAGCCCATCGAAATTCTGTCGTTCTACGGCTCCTATTCGCGAAGCTTCCTGCCCTTGGCCGGCGACCAGTTCAATGTTCTGCTGCCGACCATCGCCAGTCTCGCGCCGCAGGGCTTCGAGAACGTCGAGGTTGGATTTAAGGCGCAGCTCCTGCCGGCTCTGCTCTTCACCGGCGCGCTGTATCAGCTCAATCGCTCCAACCAGCCGCTGACGGTGGACGCAACGACGGCCGTGCTCGCCAATACCAGGACGCAAGGCGGAGAACTCGGTCTTGTCGGCAATGTCACCGATAAGTGGGAGGTTTCTGTCGGCTATGGCTATCAGGACGCGCGCGTCATGAGGACCGACAGAGCGCCGACCTTGCGAACGCCGTTCTTCACGGATGTCGGCAAAACCAATCCCTTTGTGCCCAGAAACACCTTCTCCTTCTGGAATAAATACGACATTTCCTCCTTTTTTGACGCGGGTCCCGGCGTTCTGGGCGTGGGCGCAGGCGTCGTCTACAATTCTAAGTTCTATCCGGCCCTCGACAATTTCGTCGTTGTGCCCGGTTATGCGCGCGTCGACGGCGCCTTGTTCGTCAAATTGAGCGAGAACGTCTCGGGACAGCTCAACGTCGAGAATCTGGCGGGGGCGCATTACTATGTCTTCGCGCATAACAACAACAACATCTCGCCCGGCGCGCCGCGCTCCGCCTACATCACTCTGAATGCGCGATTCTAGCGACGCCCGATCTTGAGGCTCGCCGACCGGCGCGGAATGAATTAATGCTGCGACGCGAATCCTCATGTCGATCGAAGCGCGATCGCGGAAAGAGCCGGAAGGCTCAGCTCTTGCGTCGCGCCCAAGCGGATTCGCCTATAGGACGCCGTGACTCGCAAGCCCGACGAAGTCTCCGCCGATCTCATGCAGCCTCTGGCGACCCTGCCGGTGTTCTACGCTCTTGGCGGGCGGCGCGTGATCGTCGTCGGCGGCGGCGAAGCGGCGGCCTGGAAGGTCGACCTGGCGGCCGCGACAGGGGCCCAAGTCGACGTTTTCGCCAAGGATCCCTGCGACAAGCTTTGTGAGATCGCGCGGGCGCGCGACAGCGTCGCTATCCATGCGCGCGAGGTCGAGCGGGGCGATTTCGCCGGCGCGGCGATGGCGCTTGGCGCGATCGAGGACGACGCGCTCGCCCAAAAGGCGCATGAATGGGCGCGCGCCGCCAGCGTCCCGCTCAATCTCGCTGATCGGCCTGCGCTCAGCGATTTCATCATGGGCGCGATCGTCAATCGCTCGCCGCTCGTCATCGGCGTTTCGACCGGCGGCGCCTCGCCCGTATTCGCCCAAGCGGTGCGCGGCCGAATCGAGACTCTGGTGCCGGCGACCTTCCAGGCGTGGGCGCGCGCGGCGCAGGCCTGGCGGCCGCTGGTGCGCGCGTCCGGACTGGACTTCTTGGCGCGCCGCTATTTCTGGCGCCGGTTTACGCGGCTCGCCTTCCGCGACATCGAACGAAAACCGCAGGACGAAGATCGCGCGGCCCTGATCGAAGAGGCGCGCGCCGGCGCCGAGGCTACGGCCCGCGGACGCGTGACGCTCGTCGGGGCAGGGCCTGGCGATCCTGAACTTCTCACCCTGAAAGGGATGCGCGCGCTCGCCGGCGCCGACGTCGTGCTGTTCGATGATCTCGTTCCGGCGAGCATTCTCGATCTTGCTCGGCGCGAAGCGACGCGGATCAATGTCGGCAAGCGAGGCTATGCGCCCTCCGTGCGACAGGAAGAAATCAGCGCGCTGCTGGTCGATCTGGCGCGCGAAGGCAAGAACGTCGTGCGGCTCAAGGGCGGAGATCCGCTCATCTTCGGCCGCGCCAATGAGGAAATCGCCGCGCTGCGCGAAGCGGGCTTTTCAATCGAGATCGTTCCCGGCGTGACGGCCGCCTGCGCCGGCGGCGCCGCGATCGGCGCGTCGCTGACCAGCCGCGAGACGGCGCGGCGTCTGCAATTCATCACCGCACACACCAAGGACGGCGAATTTCCCGAGGACTTCGACTGGGGCGCGCTCGCCGACGAACGCGCCACCACCGCCGTCTATATGGGGAACCGCACGCTGCCGGAATTGTCGCGTCGCTTGCTGCAGGAGGGCATGTCGCATGATACGCCCGCTTTCCTGATTGAGCGCGCTTCGACGCCGCACGAGCGCGTCGTCAAAGGCACGATCGCGGATTTGCCTTCGAGAGTGGCGGGGCAGACCATCGTCGGCCCGGTCATGGTGCTGATCGGTTGGGCGCTGGCGGAGAAGTGATTTAGCGTTACTGTTTTGACAGAAAAACGCGAGCGGAGGAGCAATATGCCTTTCACGAGACGGTCCGCTCTGCTCGCATCGGGAGCCGGGTTGCTTGGTCCCGCAGCCTTCGCCAAGACGAAACCTGCATCAACGCCCAATCGCGAGCCGACTGAAAAACATCTCAACGATCTCGACAAGCTCGTCGTCGACATCATGAAGAAGACCGGCGTGCCGGGAATCTCGGTCGCCGTCGTCTCGCCGGACCGCGTGCTTTATTTGAAAGGTTTCGGCGTGCGCCGAGCGGACGCGCCGGATCGCGTCGATCCCGATACGGTATTTCAGCTCGCGTCGCTGTCTAAACCTCTTTCTACTGCCGTCGTCGCTGGCCTCGTCGGCGACGGCGTCGTTTCATGGGATCAGCCGATCGAGCTTAGCTTGCCGGGTTTTGCGCTGAGCGATCCCTGGGTCACGCGCGAGATCACGCTGCGCGATATGTTCTGCCATCGCAGCGGACTCCCCGATCACGCCGGCGATCTCGTCGAAGACATCGGCTACGATCGAGACGCGATCATTCATCGACTGCGCTACATCAAGCCCGACACGAGTTTCCGCACGCATTACGCATACACCAACATGGGGTTTTCGGCGGCGGGCTTCGCGGCCGCGAGAGTTGCAGGAAAATCCTGGGAGGATGTTTGCGACCAACGTCTTTATCGACCGCTCGGGATGACAAGCGCCAGTTCGCGGCACGCCGATTTCATCGCACAAAGGAACCGCGCCTTCGGCCATGTGCGCCGCGGCGACAGCTGGGTGATCGGTAAGGAGCAGCGAAATCCCGATGCGCAGGCGCCGGCTGGCGGCGCATCGGCGTCGGCGCGCGACGTGGCGACATGGATGCGCATGCAGCTCGGCGGCGGCGCCCTCGATGGCCACGAAATCATCAAGCCGGAAGCGCTGGCGGAAACGCATTTCCCGCATATCGCCACCGGCCCGGCGCATGATCCGATGCGCGGGCCGACTTTTTACGGTCTTGGCTGGGATATCGACTATGGCGGTCCGGCGCGCATCCGCTGGAGCCATTCGGGAGGGTTTGCTCTCGGCGCTGCGACATGCGCGTATGTCATGCCGGCTGAACGGTTCGCAATCGCGGTGTTGACCAATTCCGCCCCGGTCGGCGCGCCGGAAACGATTTGCCGAAGCTTCGTTGATCTGGTCCTGACCGGAAAGATGGAACGGGACTGGCTCGCGCTGTTTGGCGAGGCCTTCGCGCAAATGGCGATCCCGACTTACGGGAGAGACGCCGATTACGCGAAGTCGCTTGCGAACGCTTCGCCATCCGCGCCGCGCTCAATTTACGTCGGCGATTACCGCAACGATCTTTATGGATCCATTGGCGTCGTGGAAACGTCCGAAGGACTTTCGCTTAACCTTGGGCCCGCGCCGACGTCCTATCCGCTGCATCACTATTCGGGCGACATTTTCACGTTTCAGCCGATGGGAGAAAACGCCGCCGGCGTCAGTCCGGTAAGATTTTCGCGAAGCGGGGATGAGAAGTCGACGCGCGTCGTCATCGACTATTTCAACGCCAACGGTCAGGGCGTTTTTGTGCGGAGCTGATGTGAAAGAAGCGATCGCGCCAAACGCTTCCTCTCGCGCGGCGCCGGGCGTTGAAATTTAATCGAGAGGTTTCCAATTCTCGGCGATGAAGCCGCGCGGGTCGACTTCGGCGACTTGGCGCACGATCTGCGCATTCGGCCCGACGCACTTCCATTCGTAGATCGTGTCGTGACCCGTGGCGGCCATCGGGATCATGTCCGAACCGGGATTGTCCTTGCAGAAGGCCGCGGCGCCCGGCAGACGTTGCGAGGCGTTCGCCTTTCCGCAGACGAGATTCGCGCCGACATTGCAGAGCCAGGCCTTGCCGCCCATGCAGCGATAGCTCGTCCCCTTGCGAATGAAGGCGTTCGGCGTCTCCCGCGAAAAGCCGAAGAGTTGACGGGCTTGCGGAATAAGCGCGGCTGGAATGGATTTCGCCTTGTCGTCGTCGCCGACTTTGGCGCAGCGCGCCGCGACATCCTGCGCGCGAGCGCATGAGGGGAGTGCGAGCAAGACCAGCAGTGAAAAAAGCGCCGATCGAAACATAGTCTTCCTCTCTTATCGCCTTGCAAGCAGTTCCATCAAATGCGCCTCATCCGGCCGTTCGGCGACGCCGACATTGGGAAAATCCTCACAAAGAAGCGGTTTTGCGACCGCGTGAGACAGCGCCAAATGTAAGGCGGCGCGCGCCTTTTGCAAAATCCCGGCTGCTTTCGCCAGCGACAGAAAAATCTCGGCGCTGCGGCGGGAGTAATGCAGAACCGCGTCAATCTCGCCCGCGGCGATCGCGTCGATGGCTTCCTTGGAGAGCGCCTTTGCCGCGCGCGCTTCGTAGACCTCTGCGGCGACGACTCGATGACCCGCAGCTTTCAGGCCCGCCTCGAGCGTAGGCTGGCGGTCGCAGCCGGCGAGATAGAGGAAATATGCAGGCTCGGGATGACGAGCGAGCAATAACGGCAGGATTGCTTCGGCGTTTCCGGCGACGATATCGGTGCGCCAGGCAAGCGCGCGCGCCGCCTGCGCCGTTTTTTCCCCGACGGCATGGAGGGGCAGGACCTTGAACGCTTCTGCGCTTTGCGCAAGCTCGACGCCCTTGGCGCTCGAGGCGAGCGCGGCGTCATAGGCTTCCTGCGGAATTTGCGCGCCCGTCGCGGCGATGTCGAGCACGGGCGACAGGATGGGTTCAAACTCCAGAGCGCGCAGTTTCTGCGCGGTGCGCGCGGCGTCGTCCGCCGCGCGCAGCACTAGAACGCGCCTCACATAAGCCCCGCGACGCCATGCGGCAGGCGCAGCAATATTTCCTTGCCTGCGTCGGCGCCGATCAACGCTGCGTCGATGGCGCGCCCGCGTCGTCGCACGACATAGGCTTCGGTGCCGTCGGCTTTCAGCACCTCGCCGACAAAGGACAGCTCGGCGCCATGAATCTGCGCATGGCCGGCGATCGGCGTGCGGCAGGAGCCGTCAAGCGCCGCAAGAAACGCGCGCTCGGCGGCAAGCGCAAAGCCGGTGGCTTCGTCGAACAATGGCGCCAGCAGATCGCGCGTCGAATTATCTCCCGCGCGCCGCGTCATTCCAATCGCGCCCTGCCCGCAAGCCGGCGGAAACTCGTCCAGAGCAAGAAGCGCCGTGGCGCGCTCGGCGAGGCCGAGGCGTTTCAAACCGGCGACGGCGAGAAGGGTCGCGTCGATTTCCCCATTCTCGACTTTCTTGAGACGCGTTTCGACATTGCCGCGAAGCAGCGTCGTCCGCAGGTCAGGGCGCCGGCGCTTCACCTGAGCGGCGCGGCGCAGCGAAGCGGTTCCGACCACGGCGCCGGCGGGAAGTTCGTCGAGCGCCAGACCGCCGCGTGAAATCCAGGCGTCGCGCGCGTCTTCTCGCGGCAGATAGCCAGCGATGACGATTTCGCTCGGCAAATGAGTTGGCAGGTCCTTCGAGGAATGCACCGCGAGATCGATCGCGCCGGCGATGAGCGCAGAATCGAGTTCCTTTGTGAAAAGTCCCTTGCCCCCCGATTCAGACAGCGGCCGGTCTTGGATTTGGTCGCCTGTCGTGTGGACGATCTCGATGGGAAAATCCGCTTCGCCTCTTCCGTGCGCGCGCATCAGCCCCTCGCGGACCATATGGGTCTGCGCGAGGGCGAGTGGACTGCCGCGCGTTCCAATGCGAAGGGAAAAAGGAGATGTCATGATCCGCTGGCACCTTGTCGCGCGCGACTATAGGCGGGAGCGCGTGAAGGGCAAGCGGCGTGCGAGCGGGAAGACGCTCACAAAAAAGCGAGCGCCCGCTCATCTAAGCGGACGCTCTTTTTTGGCGCCGCGAGCGTATTGTTACGCCGCTCGCGGACGGCGAACGCAATCACCACCATCCAAACAGACCGGCTCCGAGCAGACCCGTGCCTGCTCCAAGCACTCCGGCGCCGCCATAGCCCCAATAGCCAGATCCATAGCCAGAGGGCCAGCCGGCATAACCCCAATAGCCTGGACGATAATAGCCCCAATATCCCGGGCGATAGCAGCGGACGAAGCGCGCCGGACGATACGAATACCCCCAATAGGTACCGGAGCAGTGCCGGTGCCAGCCATAGTGGGCGCGGCAGTAACGCGCTTCGGCCAGAGTTGTGGAGCCGATCACGGCGGCCATTGCAATTCCAGACGTTAACGCGAAGGCTTTAATCTTGTTCGACGCCATTTTCACCTCCATACAGTTTAGACCGATGACAACCTCAAGCGGAACACTATTTTTCTCCTTCGCCTTAGC
>VGEB01000043.1 GCA_016869435.1 Alphaproteobacteria bacterium
GCGCTCGCAAAGCGCATGGCGAACGCCGTCCCATCGAACGAGCATCTTGCTCAAACCGCGAAAGCCGCATAGCATTCAGGCCAGCAACGCCGATTTCCGCTTTTCAACATCAAGCGGGACATCCCCCTCGTGAAACCGATGCCCTGTTTCGATACGGTTGCGAAATATTACGACGAAGCGTTTGGCACCGCCGCCGATCTTGGCGATGTCGAAATGTATAAATCGTTCGCCCGACGGTTTGGGGGACCTGTCCTTGAAATTGGCTGTGGCACAGGGCGTGTTCTCAAGCCGATCGCCGACATGGGGATCGAAATAGATGGAATAGATGTTTCTGAGGCAATGATTTCGATCCTGAAAAGCAAAATTGCCGACATAAGTCCGATGCCCAATATTTGCCTCGGTGACATGCGGCGCATCGAGCTTACGAAGCGATATCGCCTTGTCACTATTCCTTTCCGAACATTACAACATATGATTACTATTGAGGATAAGCTGCAGGCCTTGGCCGCGGCGAAGAATCATCTATTGGATGACGGACACCTTATCTTCGACGTCGCGTTTCCCAATTACGAGTCGCTTGCTTCTGGCTTTGGCGAGGAAACTCTCTCCGCTGAGTGGCGGGCGGAAACTAAATCCGACAAATTTGGGCGAATGTTTTTCCGGCGCGAGGGGTATTGTCAAAAAGATCAGGTAATGATCGGCAGTCTCATATTTCGCCTGCTGGACGGCGATAATGTCCTTAACGAAGAGATACAGCCCCTTCAAATGCATTTCTTTTCGTTTCCCGAAATCGAGGCCTTATGCAATTCTGCTAGGCTCGAAATCGAAGAGTTTTACGGTTCGTACGACCTTAAGCCGTTCGAAGAAAATTCGACGCAAATGGTGTTCGTAGTGAAGGCGAGCCGTTAGCCGCCCACCCCGAGCTTCGCGCAGGAGAGGGAGCAGTTCGCGCGCTTCATCAACCTCTTGCATCATCGGCATTGCGTAAAATGGCGCCGTGCGTCCCCTCTCCGGTCCGAAGTCGGCTGTTGCCGACTTCGGGGTCGATGCGCAAACGGGAACGCGCGGTTTGCGAAGCGGGGGAGGGACAGGGAAGGGGCGGCCGAGCGCTTCCTGCCGCATGCGCGCGCATTTTGCGTCTCTCTTTGCGCAACGGCTGATCATCGAAGCGGCACGTGAGCCCGGCGCTTTCCGTCGGCCGGCGCAATATCGGCAGGCCGCTTTTGGCGCGCAAATTGCTTCGAAAGTGGCGCTTCAGATCACTCACGCTTCGATCCTACGACGGATCAAAAGCAGCAACGCCGCTGTGCTCGATACGCCGCATCTCTCATGCGGACGCATCGAGCGGCGGCTCTTTTTTTGTCGCCCATGCGCGAGGTTTTCGGAAGGCCGTTAAACCATCGCGTTAGGGCATGCTCATGGACAGGTTGGACCACAAGATTGCTCCCTTCGCCTTCTGGCTGTGCTTCCTGGCGCTCGGCTTCGTCACGAGTTTTGACGGGCGCGGCTTATCGGCGCGCGCCGTTTCTCGCGATCGTCCCGGACCCGCGAAACCCCTGTGCCAGGAAGGTCCGCGCGGCGCGAGCAGCCTCTTCGACTGGCGTTCCAGCAAGGCCGGCTCGCCCTCGCCCAGCACGGCCCACGCGCCCATCCAATCGCCTGCATAAGGGTTCGCCAGCTTCCCGCGCGGCGGCGCGACGAAGAGTGCGCGGAACCAATCTTCGGCATCGCAATATGAGCGATTTTTTGTAATTTAAAGACGTTTTCACATTGAGAAAGGTCGAGAAATGGACGTCGCCGTTGCGCCGCATCCAAGTTTCCTGAGCCGCGAGCGCACCGTCGCTTCCCCCGTCTTCAATCGTTGGCTCGTCCCGCCGGCGGCGCTCGCCATTCATCTGTGCATCGGCATGGCCTATGGCTTCTCCGTCTTCTGGCTGCCGCTGTCGCGCGCGGTCGGCGGCGGGCAGCCCAAAGAATGTCCGGAAGCGTTCGGGTTTTTCGCAACGCTCGTCGCGACAGACTGCGACTGGAAGATCAGTTGGCTGGGTTGGACCTTCACGCTGTTCTTCGTCCTACTGGGATCTTCGGCGGCGGTTTTCGGCCATTGGCTGGAAACGGCCGGACCCCGCAAGGCCGGCCTCGCGGCAGCCTGCTGCTGGTGCGGCGGCCTGATCATCTCGGCGGCGGGCGTCTATCTGCATCAGATCTGGATGCTGTGGATCGGCTCCGGCGTGATCGGCGGCGTTGGTCTCGGGCTCGGATATATTTCGCCGGTCTCGACGCTGATCAAATGGTTTCCCGATCGGCGCGGCATGGCGACAGGCCTCGCCATCATGGGCTTTGGCGGCGGCGCGATGATCGGCGCCCCCCTCGCCGACCGGCTCATGAACTTTTACGCGACGCCGGCTTCGCCCGGCGTCTGGCAGACCTTCGTCACGCTCGCGGCGATCTATTTCGCCTTCATGGTCGCCGGTGCGCTCGGCTATCGCGTGCCGCGCGACGGCTGGGCGCCGGAAGGCTTCACGCTTCCAGCGGCGGCAAGGAACGCGATGGTGACTCATCGTCACGTTCATCTCCATGTCGCATGGAAAACGCCGCAATTCTGGCTGCTCTGGGGCATGCTTTGTCTCAACGTTTCGGCGGGCATCGGCGTCCTCGGCATGGCCTCGCCGATGCTGCAGGAAATGTTTGGCGGCAGACCGATCGGCCTGGACATCGGCTTCGAGCAGCTCGACGCCGACCAGAAAAAGCAGATCGCGGCGATCGCGGCCGGCTTTACCGGCCTCTTGAGCCTCTGCAACATCGGCGGGCGCATCGGCTGGGCGTCGGCCTCCGACGCATTCGGGCGAAAGGCCACCTATGCAATCTTCTTCGTTCTCGGCTTCGCGCTTTATGCGGCGGCGCCATTCGCTGCGAAGAGCGGAATGGTGGGAATCTTCGTTCTGCTGTTTGCGGTGATCATCACCATGTATGGCGGCGGCTTCGCGACGATCCCGGCCTACCTCGCCGATATTTTCGGCACGCATCACGTCGGCGCGATCCATGGCAGGCTTCTGACCGCCTGGTCGACGGCGGGCGTGCTCGGCCCGGTGCTCGTCAATTACATTCGCGAATATCAGCTTGCGCACGGCGTGGCGCGCGCTGACGCCTATAACCAGACGATGTATGTGCTCGCGGGCCTGCTGTTGTTGGGTCTCATCTGCAATCTATTGGTGCGGCCGTGCGCCGACAAATATTACATGAGCGATGAAGAGGTTGCGGCGCAGAAGCACGTCCCCGTCGCTCAAGTGATTGAGGATGAGGACGACTCCCACGCCGATTTCGAGGATTTTATCGAGGAGGGGTTGGAGCCAGCCGCCACGGTCGCGGATCCGCCGCCCGCCGCCCGCTCGGCGTCCGTCCCCAACGGCGGCGGCTTTCTGCTGGTCATCGCCTGGACCGCCGTCGGCGCGCCGCTCGCCTGGGGGGTGTGGATAACGATCCTCAAAACCGCTGCGCTGTTTCGCTAGGCGTTCCCTTTGGGCCAGCATTGATCGTCGTGGGACGGGCGTCGCCTTGATCGCGCGCGTCTTGTTTGAGAGAAGTCGAGGACGATCAGGCGCCTTCGTGATTCGTCCGGCGGCGCAAACGAAACGAGGCCTCCATGGCGACCGCTTGCACCAATGGGCTCGATACGGGTTTCGTCGATCTCGGCTACATGAAAGTCGCCGTTCTTGGCGTGGTGCAGGGCATCACCGAGCTGCTGCCGATCTCCTCGACCGCGCATATGCGCATCGTGCCGGCGCTGCTCGGCTGGAAGGATCCCGGCTCCGCCTTTTCGGCGGCCATGCAGCTCGCGGCGCTCGCCGCCGTCGTCAGCTATTTCTGGAGCGACATTCGCGCGCTTGCAGAGGGCTCGCTTCGCGCGCTCTTGCGACGCGATTTCAATGACTGGACTTTCCGTTTTGTCGTCTGGATCGCACTCGCGACCGTCCCGATCGGCATCGCCGGCCTCGCGTTGTCGCATACGCTCAACACCTGTGGTTCGCCCTTGCGCACGCTGCCGGTGATCGGCATTTCCTGCATCGTCATGGCGGCGCTGCTCGCCATCGCCGAACTCTATTGCAATCATAAACGCACGCTCGAACATGTCAGCCTGAAGGACGCGATGATCGTCGGCTTCGCGCAGGTCGGCGCGCTCATTCCCGGCGTCTCGCGTTCCGGCTCGACTCTGACGGCGGCGCTCTTCCTCGATCTGAAACGCGAGGAAGCGGCGCGCTTTTCATTTCTGCTTGGCCTGCCCGCGATCGCGCTCGCGGGCCTGAAGGAACTGTGGGAGCTGCATAAGGCGCAGCTCGATTTCCACGGTTGGGCGGTGCTGACGCTGGGTCTCTTCGTCGCGTCGATTTCCGCGTTCGTCGCGATCTGGGGCTTGCTGCGGATTCTCGAGCGCTTTTCCGCCTGGCCCTTCGTCTTCTATCGCGCCTTCATCGGAATCGTGCTGCTCGTCGGGTTCTACGCGGGCTTTCTCGCATAAGACCGTCATTGCGAGCGAAGCGAAGCAATCCAGAATCGCGCCCACGGCTCTGGATTGCTTCGTCGCTGCGCTCCTCGCAATGACGGCTCTTGATTATTCCGCCGCCACTTTGAGACGTTCGCGCGCTTCACTGCGCAGATCGTCGATCGGCGCGAGCGCGCCATTTTCTTCATAATGCCAGAAGGTCCAGCCGTTGCAGGCCGGCAGGCCCTGCGCCAGCGCCCCGGTCTTGTGAATCGAGCCGACGAAGCCGGCGAGGGACAGGGCGCCGTCGGCGCGCACCACCGCGCGATGACGGCGCTTGGCGTCGCAGAGCGTCGCGCCGGGCGCGATGAGTCCCGCCTCGACGAGGCTCGCGAAAGCGATGCGCGGCTCGGCGCGTTTCGATGGCGCGGTCGCGACCGCCTCATGCGGTAAGGGCTCGATCGCCGCGATCCGCTCATGCGCCGCTTCTCTGTAGTCGCCATCGCGCTCGATGCCGAGCCAATCACGGCCCAAGCGCTTGGCGACGGCCCCGGTGGTTCCCGTGCCAAAGAAGGGGTCAAGCACCAGATCGCCCGGTCTCGAAGCGGAGAGGATGACGCGCGCGAGCAAAGCTTCGGGCTTCTGCGTCGGATGAGTCTTGCGGCCAGCGCCGTCCTTGAGGCGTTCGGCGCCGCCGCAGATCGGCAGAAGCCAGTCGGAGCGCATCTGGCAATCTTCGTTCGCCGCTTTCAGCGCCTCGTAATTGAAGGTGTAGTTCTTCGCCCTCTGATCGCGCGCCGCCCAGATCATCGTCTCATGGGCGTTAGTGAAGCGCCGGCCGCGAAAGTTCGGCATCGGATTGTTCTTGCGCCAGACGATGTCGTTCAGGATCCAGAACCCGAGATCCTGCATGATCGTCCCGACGCGAAAAATATTGTGATAGGAGCCGATGACGAAGATCGTCGCCGAAGGCTTCATCAGCCGGCGCGCCTCTTTGAGCCAGTCGCGCGTAAATGCGTCATAGGCGGCGAAATTCGCGAATTTGTCCCAGTCATTGTCAACCGCATCGACAAGACTCTGGTCAGGCCGATGCAATTGGTTGGCGAGCTGGAGATTATAGGGCGGATCGGCGAAGACGAGGTCGACGCTCTCGTCGGCCATGCGCGCCATTAACGAGACGCAGTCGCCGCTGAGAATTTCGTTGCGCGCCGTCGCGCGGAGCGGCCTTTCGCTTGTTCGCCCGATACGCGTGACCTGAATTCGGGCTTTGAGACGAGCCGCTCCGACGCGCGCGCTACGCATGAACTCCACACCATCTACGCAACTGACAGGCGCGATAGTGAAGGAGGGAGGTAAAAGCCGCGTTTAGAGCGGGGAAAAACCAACGTCTCTTTTTCGAACGGAAGTCTTAAGGAAGTAAAAATCTTAGCAAATTCTTGCGTGCGCGCTCACGCCTCGCGGACTGGCGCGAAGCTCGCCCGATGCGCCGGGCTCGCGCCATGCAGCGCCAGTGCGTCAAGATGATGCTGCACCGCGTAGCCGACGTTGGTCTCGAAACCATATTGCGGGTAATGGGCGGCGAGACGGCGCATCATCGCGTCGCGCGCGACTTTGGCGACGATCGAGGCGGCGGCGATGGAGAGCGCCGTGGCGTCGCCCTTGACGATCATCTGGCAAGGGCAGTCGACGGGCGGCCGGTCGTTGCCGTCGACAAGGAGATAGGCCGGCCGATGCGACAGGCCGGCGACGGCGCGGGCCATCGCCGCGAGCGAGGCCCGGCGAATATTGATGCGATCGATCTCTGCCGCGGTGACGAAGGCGACGCTGACCGCGAGCGCGCTGGCCATGATCCGCTCGAAGGCTTCTTCCCGTTGCGCGGGGTTCAGCGCCTTGGAATCATCGAGGCCGCGTGGCCGTCGCTCTGGATCGAGAATGACCGCCGCCGCCGCGACCGGCCCGGCGAGCGGCCCGCGGCCGACTTCGTCGACGCCGGCGATCGGCCAGACGCCATTGCGGCGGAGTTGGCGCTCCAGCCGAAAACTGACCCCGCTGGACGTCACCAAGGCTCCTCTCGGCCATCGCTTGGCGGTCCTGCGCTACTTTGGGCGTCGCGCGAAGGCCGCGCGGCAATAAAGCGCGGAAGGCATGCCGCTGACAAGCCGGCGGCGCGGGCTTTCCAATAAATTCGCGGGAAGTGGCGCAATCGGTCGCGCCCGAAAAATTCCGCTCAGAACAGGCTGAGCTGTCGGGGCGCGGGGCGCGGGGGCTCGAAGAGATCCGTCCGCAATTTTGTTTTATGCGCGAAGCCGAGCCGCGCGGCCGCCACTTCAAAACGCCGACCAATCATCCAGGCGTAGGGCCCTTCGCCTTTCATGCGGCTTCCGAACGCCGACTCATACAGCTTGCCGTCGCGCGTCGAACGCATGAGCGCAAGAGCGCGCCGCGCTCTGTCAGGAAAATTTGCAACGAGCCATTCGGTGAAGAGATCGCGCAATTCGAGCGGCAGGCGCAGCAGCACATAGCCGGCCTCGCGCGCGCCGGCTGCATGCGCCCGCGTCAGAATCTTCTCGATCTCATCGTCATTGATCGAGGGAATGATCGGCGCCGTCATCACCGCGGTCGGCACGCCGGCCTTGCTGAGCTTTTCGATGGTCTCGAGCCGCAGGTCGGGAGTCGCGGCGCGCGGCTCCATCAGCCGCGCCAGCCTGCGGTCGAGCGTCGTCACCGAGATTGCGACCTTCGCCAGGCCTTTCGCCGCCATTGGCGCGAGGAGATCAAGGTCACGCAAAACGAGCGCGGATTTCGTCACGACGCCGACCGGATGATTGGCCCGCGCCAGCGTTTCGAGGATCGAACGCATGATTCGATGGCTTTTCTCGACCGGCTGATAGGGGTCGGTGTTCGTGCCGATGGCGATCGTTTTCGGCGCGTAGCCCGGCGCCGACAATTCGCGTTCGAGAAGCTGCGCCGCGCCTTCCTTGACGAAAATCTCGGTCTCGAAATCAAGGCCCGGCGAAAAGCCCATAAAGGCGTGCGTCGGCCGCGCATAGCAATAGACGCAGCCGTGCTCGCAGCCGCGATAGGGATTGATCGACCGGTCGAAGGATATATCCGGCGAATCATTCCTGGTGATGATCGTGCGCGGCTTCTCGACGTGGAAATTGGTCTTAAGCGCTTCGAGGCTCTCCAGCGACCCCCAGCCGTCGTCGGCTTCTTCGCGCGTTTCCTTCTCGAAACGGCCGCTGCGTTTTGAGAGCGCGCCCCGCCCGTGCCATCGCTTGTCCGACGCAAGCGGAACGCCGCTAGGGTCCGGAAATCCGATCGGCGAAGCCTTCTCGACATTTGTCGCCGCGCGAATCATGGCGCTCCCTTATTCGCTCTCCCGTTACCTGCGGCGCTCGTGAAGATGCAGCGGCGCATCCGCACTAGCGCTTTTTCGGCGGCTCTCCACAACGAGCTTGAGGGCTCGCAATAGAGAACATTTAGCGAACAAAAGTTGAAATACGCGAAAATTTTGGTCGGGTCAATCTTGGATTTATGGAAATCAGCAGACGCGCTTGTGCTTCGTTTTAGCTTACTTCCGCCAATCGGCGGCCTGCATGAGGTAGTTTAGCAATTCTTCGCCGAGAGTCTCGCGGCCGCTTTCCAAAAGCCAATGTTCTAGTCGGCGTCCAGAATCGCTCCAATGCCGAACGTCGCTCGGACCGAGTTCGGAAGAGACTACGCCGTGACTAATTCGCAGGCGGTTCAAGCGCTGACCAAAGCGTTCCGTCACGACAAGGCCGCGGTAGCCGAGCGCCGCCGCCGCTGAATCGCCAGCTTCGGGCGAAACAGCGGCGAGCGATTTGATCCAGGCGCCGAACCTCGTCGCATCGGCCTCAGACAACTCCCAAGCGGGATTCGGCCGCCCGCTATATACGTCGGCCTCGACGTGAACGCTGTGCAGCATTTCCGCCACCACGATGCTCGCGCCCGCATAAATAAGGGATGCGACCGCCACTCCTAGGGTCACGGCCCAAAAGCCGAGACCGCGCCGACTGAGCCTGTCGAGTTCGCTGCCCACACGACTTATTTAACGATCATTTTTTTCTGAGCGAACATAAAGCGGCAGAAAATCGTATAGGGCCCCCGATTGGCCGTGCGCGGGTCGAAAATGATCGCCCCGCTGTTGTCGGTATTTCGCGCGGCCGTTCCTCCCGGTTTGTGGCCCCAGAAGCCTTCCTTGCTCTTTCGATACCAGTGATAATCCACAAATCCGGGTCCCGGCGCGATCACCAGCGCCATATACCAGCGCGGCGCTTGGTTCGCCGGCGCGCAATCCAAGGACGCCCCATCCCTGACCGCGCCATTCGTGACCTCGGCGCAATTGATGGCCGCATACATATGGCCCATGGCGCGTCCGGGCTGAGCGAATGTGTCCGTTCGGCGATTCGAGGCGTAGTTGTAACAGTTGTTCTTACCGATATGGGCGGCGTCATTCCAAAATCCTGGGTTGAAGGCGCCAACTTCGATCGTGCACGCCGCCTGCGCAGCGAAACTTGCGGGGCCCGACTCTTCAGCGGCGCTCGGCTCTAGCGTCACGACAGATCCTTGACGCCCCGGCAGGGTTTCGAGAATGAACTTTTGAAGCGGCTTGTCGAGCGGAAGAGCGCCAGCCTCCGCGAGATTTGCCGAGGCCGCCGCGGGATGGCCGCCCGCTTCCGGCGTCATCGTCGCAACGAGCTTTTCCGCAGCCTCCATCGCTAGCCCTTCCTGCGCGCTTCCTCCGCCCGCAAGACGAAAAGAATTGGGAAGTCCATTGTCAGTGGCGAATCGATCGTCAAGAAATTCAACTATCAGCCCACGGTTGCCCAAGCCCTGGAACCCGCTGTCGAGGCTCGCGGCCACTCCGCTTGAAAGCGAAATCTCGCGCAGAATCGGAGCGGCTTGAGCTTCGTCAACGACCCATTCGGGGTTCGGACGGCCGGAAAAAATGTCGGCGGTGACCTTAAGCATGATCTGATCCTTCAAAATAATTGGTGCAAGAATGTGCCGCTGCTGCGTCGCAGTCAGATAACGTCGGTGGCGAACGCCGGTTCCCATCCGCCGAAACTAAAATCACCAATAGTTCAGCTCCTCAATGAACTTTAAAGTGCGCGCTCCAAGGGCGCGGGTGACTCAAGTCGCACCCATCCTGGGGCGCAAACATAGTCATCCGTCTCACCGCACGAGAATATTCCTGAACTGCCAGGGATCGCTCTCGTCGATGTCTTCCGGAAACAGGCCCGGACGTCCGTCGAGCGGCGTCCAATCCGTGTAATAGCCCTTCACCGGGCCGAGATAGGGCGACTGCGCCTCAAGGCAGCGCTTGTAGTCGACTTCGTCGGCCTCGACGATGCCAGCTTCAGGATTCTCCAGCGCCCAGACCATGCCGGCGAGCGCCGCGGAACTCACCTGAAGGCCGGTGGCGTTCTGATAAGGCGCGAGATCGCGAGTCTCCTCGATCGACAACTGCGAGCCGTACCAATAGGCATTCTTCGAATGTCCGTAGAGCAGCACGCCGAGTTCGTCGATTCCATCGACGATTTCATGCTCGTCGAGAATCTGCCAGCTCTCCTGCATCTTCCCCGCGGCGCCGAAGATTTCGTGCAGCGAGAGAACGGCGTCGTCGGCCGGATGATAGGCGTAATGGCAGGTGGGACGGTAGATCGCCTTTCCTGAGCCATCGCGCAGCGTCAGATAGTCGGCGATCGAAATCGATTCATTATGAGTGACGAGAAACCCATATTGCGCGCCGGGCGTCGGACACCAGGAACGCACGCGCGTATTCGCGCCGGGCGACAGCAGATAGATCGCCGCGCCGCAGCCGGTCGGATGCGTGCGGCCGATGTCCGGCAGGGCCTTTTCATGCGTGCCCCAGCCGAGTTCGGCGGGCTGCATGCCCTCAGAAACGAAGCCTTCGACCGACCAGGTGTTGACGAAGACGTTGCGGGGCTTCGGATCGCGCGCGCGCTGCGTGTCGCGTTCGGCGATGTGGATGCCCTTGACGCCGAGTTTTTGCGCCAGCGCGCCCCATTCGGCGCGGGTGTCGGGCTCCTTGTCGAGCGCGCCTGTGTCGCGTGCGATATTTATGAGCGCTTGTTTGACGAACCACGACACCATGCCGGGATTGGCGCCGACGCAGGAGACCGCCGTCGATCCGCCCGGATTCTTGCGACGCTCTTCGAGAACCGTCTCGCGCAGGGCGTAATTGGTGCGCGCCTCATTGCCCATGCTTTTGTCGAAATAGAAGCCCGGCCAAGGCTCGACCACTGTGTCGACATAAAGCGCCTTCAACTCGCGCGCGAGTTTCATGATCGCGAGCGACGACACGTCGACCGAAAGATTGACGACAAAGCCCTGGCCTTCGCCCTTGGTCAATAGCGGCGTCAAAATGTCGCGATAATTGTCGGGCGTGAGGTTCGTCTTCAAAAAGGCGATGCCGCGCTCGTCGAGCAGACGGCGATGCGTATCAACAGGATCGATGACCGTGAAGCGCGATTTGTCGAAATCGAAATGGCGCTCGATCAGCGGCAGAATGCCCCGGCCAATGGAGCCGAAGCCGATCAATACGATCGGACCGGCGATTTTGCCGTAGTGCGGCCAAGTCGACATGAAGCTTAACTCCTCAGAAAGAGATTGCGCCGCGATAAAGCAAGCGCGGATGTATTAATCAAGAGCTTGAGCGAAAGGTGGCGCCACGCGTAATGTGGGCCGCGCGCGTTATATATTTCAGTTAAACCTGCAATAGAGCGTCTGTATGGAGCGTTCGACGGAACCGGAACTGACGCCTGCGCACGACGCCGCGCAGCCGGAGTCGGACGCCGCCCGTGCGCCTGCGGCGATCAAGGCGAAGGCGATCGAACTTTCTGCAAATGATTCGCTGGAAAATGCGGCGGCGACGATGTTCTCGGCCGCGCTGGCGCATTTCCTGGCCAATGTTCCGCTGCTTCAAACCTCCAGCGCGCCGGAAAGCGTGCATCAGATGCGCGTCGCCCTGCGCCGCCTGCGCGCGGCGATCGGTCTGCTGCGACCGGCGCTCGCCGGGCCGGCGCTTGAAGCCGCGGCCGAGCGCGCCAAGGCGCTTGCGTCCGTGCTCGGCGCGGCGCGCGATTGGGACGTCTTTGGCGTCACATTGAGTGGCGGTCCGCGCGAGGCGATCGGCGACGATCCAAGCTTTCACGCGCTGACCAACACGCTCGAAGCGCTGCGTGAACAAGCCTACCGCGCCGCGCATGATGCAGCGTTATCCGACGAAACGTCTCGCTTCGTCGATGAATTCCGGCGAGCGATCGAGCGACGCGACTGGGAGGCGGCGCCAGAGACGCGGGCGCCGGGATCCGCCTGCGCCTTCGCCGCCGATGCGCTGACGCGCCTGCGCAAGCGGCTTCTGAAGAAAAGCAAGGGCTTTGCGACGCTCTCGGCCGAGGAGCGACATCGCGTCCGCATCGCGCTCAAGAAGGCGCGCTATGGCGCGGAATTTTTCGAAAGCCTGTTTGAGGATCGCAAAGCCGCGCACGCCTATTTGCGTGCGCTCGGCGACATGCAGGATCAATTGGGAGTCTTCAACGACATGGAGGTCGCGAACGGCCTGCTCGACCAGATCGATGCGCGGGCTCCGGAAGCGGCTCGCGCCTCCAGCTTTATTCGTGGCTGGTTTGCCCATGCGTCGAGCGAAGGCGTCGCCCACGCCAAGAAAAGCGAGACGCGGCTAAAGAAGCTCGCACCATTCTGGACGTAAATTTTTTGAAAGAGAGCGCTCCAGCTAAACGAACAGTCATGAACATGCGCGTCGGTGTGCTTCGAGACAGCCGCACCGATCTCGGGTTTACCCGAGATCGGCATTTGAAGCCCAAGTCGGGCAAGCCCGACTCGGGTGCGGCCTCCTCAGCATGAGGGGCCTTGGGTTTCACGAGAACGACCTGCTTTGGAGTTTCCAACATTAATGGCAGCCCAGCGGTCCTCGTCCTGAGGAGGCTCCGAAGGAGCCGTCTCGAAGAACGAGGACTGTTGCGCGGAAGAACATTTTCAGTTGTCGACCGCCGAAGGTCACGCCGAGATCGCGGCGTCGCCATCGATGCGGCCAAGCAGACCGTTGGGCAGGCGCGGATTGGGCAAGAGATAGCGTCCGCGTTCGCGCACCATCTTGGTCACCGCGGCGAAGTCGATCTTGCCTGAACCCAGCAACGGCAACTGCTCGACGACCATGAATTCCGTCGGGATCATCAGATCGGATGCGCCCTTCAATTTGGCGTAGGTTTGAAAGTCGTCGCGCGTCGCATCCTTCTGCTGCGTGACGAGAATGATTCTCTCGCCCTTGCGCGGATCAATCTCGGTCGCCGCCGCCGACACGGCGCCAGGCCACAACTCGGCCGCCAGCTGTTCGATCGCTGCGAGCGAGACCATCTCGCCGCCGATCTTGGCAAAGCGTTTCGCCCGTCCCTTGATCGTGACATAGCCCTGCGCATCGATCGTGACGATATCGCCGGTGTCGTGCCATCCGTTCTCCGGCGGCTGTACCACGCCGGGCTTATCGAGCTTGAGATAGCCCATCATGACATTCGGACCGCGCACCAGGAGCCGTCCGCCCTGTGCGACGCCGGGAACAGGTTCGAGTTTGTAATCGACGCCCGGCATCAACCGTCCGACCGTGCCGAACTTATTGAACATCGGCGTATTGAGCGCGAGCACGGGCGCGGTTTCCGTCACGCCGTAACCTTCAAGAATGCGAACGCCGAATTTCTCCAGCCACAAATCGCGCGTCGATTGCTTCACCGGCTCCGCGCCGGCGACGACATAGCGGATCGACCGAAAATCATAGGCGTGCGCCGCGCGGGCGTAACCGGCGAGAAATGTGTCGGTGCCGAACAGGATTGTGGCGTTTGCGCCGTAAACCAGCTCCGGCACGATGCGATAATGCAAGGGCGAGGGATAGAGATAGATGGGAACGCCGGAAATGAGCGGCAGCGTAAAGCCGACCGTCAGACCAAAAGAATGAAACATCGGCAGCACGTTGAAGACTTTGTCCGTGCGCCCGAAGTCGATGCGCGCCGCCGCCTGCGCCGCATTGGCGAGCATGTTTCTATGCGACAGCGCCACGCCCTTCGGCGCGCCTTCCGAACCAGAAGTGAACAATATCGCCGCGATGTCGTCGGCCTTGCGGGCGACGACGGCGTGACGGAATCGGCGAAAGGCGTCGAGCTTGTCGGCAAATGAGATGCGCGCGCGGACGTCTTCGAGATAGACGATCGCGACCTTCTCCTCGAGCGCACCGACGAGCTTTTCGAGTTTGGCTTTCTCGATGAAGCCGCGGGACGTCAGAATCGTCTTCGCCTGCGCCGCCTCGCAGCCCGAAAGAATATTTGCGGCGCCGGCGGTGAAATTGGTCATCGCCGGCGTTCGGCCGGCCGAAATGACCGCAAGAAACGCTATGCCCGCGCCATTGGCGTTCGGCAGCATGAGCCCGATCGTGTCGCCCGGTCTGCCGATATTCGCGATTCTGCGGGCGAGCGCGCGCGTTCCGATCAGGAGCCTGCGATAGCTGACCTGGCCGGAGATTGGATCTTCGAGAGCGACGCGCGAAGACCCGTGCGCGCGCGCCGCTTCGACCACGGCCTCGAAAAGCGTGCGATCAACATTCGTGGTGCGGAAGACAAGATCCGACATGATCTGATAGAGCGCCGCGCCCGCCGCCATGCGCCGCGCCTTGCCCTTCAGCGCATCGTCGACGGTCAGACGGACGGGTTCGAGCGCGGTCAGCGTGAATTTCGGAAACCAGCGTCGGCGCGCCTGTTCGCGCGTCAGCCGGGAAAACATCGTCGCTTCGGCGCCGTCGATGCGCACGGGGACGATCATCGCGCCGGATTTCTCGGCGATCAGCCCCGCGCCGTCATAGACCTTCATCAGGCTGCCGGTGACCGTCAACCTGCCCTCAGGAAAGATGACGAGCGGATTTCCGTCCTTGACCGCATTGATCAGCGCGCGCGTCCCAAAAGGATTTGCGGGGTCGAGCGGGATGGCGCGGGCGAATTTCAGGAACGGCTTGACCCACCACTTCCGTGAAATCTCCCGGTCGATGGCGAAGACCGGCGCCTTCGGCATGACGGCGAGAATCGCCGCCGCGTCGAGAAAGCTCACATGATTGAGCGCGACGATCGGATTGGGTCCGGCCTTGTCGAAATTCTCAAGCCCCTTCGCCTCAAGACGATAGAAGGCCCGGAAGTAAATCGAGAGCAGGTCCTGCATGGGGGAGGCGACGACCGCCTTGACGATCCAGACCGAAGCGGCGAGCGCGACGACCGCCTGGCCGATCAAAAGCGCCGCGAAAGAGACGCCGAGGCTCTGAAGCGCCGCCACCCCGACGCCGCCAAGCGCCATGAAGGCGGCGTTCTGCACATTGACCGCGGCTATGGTGCGGGCGCGCTCCTGCGGTGCGCTCTGCGCCTGGATGGCGGCGAAAGAAGGCACGATCATCAGACCGCCGGCGACGGCGAGGATGATGAAATCGATCGCCGCGCGCCAGGCGAGCGGCTGCGCGAAATAGGCCGCCGGCGACAGCGCCGCGCCCGCGCCGGTCGCCGGCGACAGCAGCAGCGCGAGGCCGAGATCGGCGGATCCGAAAGCGACGAGCGCCGCGCCGACGGCGGACGGCAGCAGCACGATCTTGCCTTTGAGCAGAAAGGCCGCGAGTCCGGATCCGGCGGCGATGCCGACGGCGAACAGCGCGAGATGCACGCTGACGACGATTTCGGCGCCGTGCAGCTTCTGAGTGATGAGCGAGGGCGCCAACGCCATGGCGATGGAGCCGAACAGCCAGAAGAGGCTCGTCACGACCGCCAGTCGCCGCAACGCCGGTTGGGCGCGCAGATGCCGCAGCAATCTGTACGTCGAGCGCAAGACATTGGGGTCGATCGTCAGATCCGGGTCGGCGCGTCCCGTCGGCGGAATGAGCCAGGCCGCGCCGAGCGCCAGCATCGCGACGCCCATCACGCCGGAAGCGAGAATGACGCCGTCGCCCACATGGAGCGCCGCGCCGCCGGCGACGGTGCCGCTCAAAATCGCGAAGAAAGTCGCGCTCTCGACCAGCGCATTGCCGGCCGGAAGCTCATCTCGCGTCAGATGGTCGGGAAGGATGCCGTATTTGATCGGACCAAACAGCGCGCCGGTGACGCCAAAGAGAATAAGCGCGGCAAAGAGCGTCTGGAGATTGGCAAACAGAAAGCCGGCGGCGGACAGGGCGGCGACGGCGACTTCGGCGCAGCTCAGCCAGCGCACGACGCGGGCCTTGTCATATTTGTCGGCGCATTCGCCGCCGATCGCCGAGAGAAGAAAGAACGGCGCGATGAAGGCGGCGCCGGCGAGCGTGACGAGCGAAGCGCCGCTCTCGGCCATGCGCGCCAGGATCAGCAGCACCAGGGCGTTCTTCAAGAAATTGTCGTTGAAGGCCGCAAAGAACTGACGCCAGAACAACGGCGCGAAACGCCGCGAAGCAAGAAGCGAATGCGTCATGTCCGAACTTCCGGGAGAGAGGCCGAGACTTTCGCCGATTACCCTTAAGGATCGGTCAAAATCCGGAGCGTTGCAAAGGGCGCTGAAGGTCAGTCTTTCGCCATGAACTACGTTCATATTCGAAATTGCCGCGCTTTTGCGCTGCCGTCAATCAAAAAATGAACTATGTTCACGACCTGGTTCGGAGACGACCATTGAACGAGAAAACGACCGAGACGGGAGCCGGCCGCCGCGAGCTGTTGCGCGCGCGACTGATCGACATCGCGCAGGAAACGATCGCGGCGCAGGGGCTCGCCGGCTTGAAGGCGCGCGACCTCGCCGCGGCGGCAGGCTGCGCGATCGGCGCGATCTACACCGCATTCGACGACCTTGACGAACTCATCCTGCGCGTCAACGCGCGCACGCTGGCGCGTCTGGAGACTGCGCTAGATCGAGCGTTGGGAGACGCCGAGGCGGAGCAGGCGCTGCAGGTCATGGCGCGGACCTATCTGGATTTTGCGAGAGCGGAAGAGCCGAGCTGGCGCGCGCTGTTCGAACATCGACTGCCGCCGGGGGCGGCGCCCCCGCAATGGTATGTCGACGCGCGCAATCGCCTGTTCAATCGGCTGGACGCGCCGCTCTCGCGGCTGCTGCCCGGCACGGGCCACTGGGCACGCGAGGCTTTCGCGCGAACGCTGTTCTCGGCGGTGCACGGCGTCGTGGCGCTCGGGCTCGAGGAGAAGATCGCCGAGACGCCGCCCAAGCTCCTCGACGATCAGCTCGAAAAGCTCGTCCGCATCATCGCGGACGGGCTGATGATGGAGTCGGCGCGCTTGATTTGAAGGTCGCGACCTGACATAGGCGCGCATGGCTTTCATTCTGCTGTTCGCGGTGGCGACCTGGGCGGGCGCGCAGAATGCGCTTGCCGGCGGCGGCTCGTTCCTCACGCTTCCGACGCTGATGCTGACCGGGATGGACGCGCTCGCCGCCAATGTCACATCCTGCGTGGCGCTGTTTCCCGCCCAGATCGCGACCGGCTGGACCGGCCGCAAGCTCGCAAAAGGCGCCAACGGGCTGTCGCTGCGCACGCTGTTCGTGATCAGCGTCGTCGGCGGCGCCATCGGCGCGGCGGTGTTGCTGGCGACGCCGCGCGGTCTCTTCGCGCGGCTCGTGCCATGGCTCGTGCTCTTCGCGACGATGGTCTTCGCCTGGGGCAGTTTCTTTCGCAAATCCGGCGAAACGCATACACGTCTTAGCGCGCCCGGCGCGGCGCTGGCGCAATTTCTGATCTCGATTTACGGCGGCTATTTTGGCGGCGGCATCGGCTTTCTGATGGTGGCCGCGCTGACCATGGCGGGACAGGGCGTGCGCATCGCCAGCGCCACCAAAAATGTTCTAGCCGGGGTCATGAACGCCTCGGCCGTCGCGATCTTTCTGTTTTCGCCGGATTTGCATTGGCCGCAGGCGCTGGTGACGGGCGCCGGCGCGACGATCGGCGGGATTACCGGCGCGCGGCTGATCCATCACATCGACGAAAAGCTGCTGCGCATGTTCATCATCGTGATCGGCGCGGCGCTCACCGTGGGACTCTTTCTCAAAGCGCCATAAGGCTCGCCGTTCAGCGCGCGGCGGCGGCGCTCGCCATGGCCTTTTCGATCTCAGGAATGAGCGTCGTCGCGACGGCGGATGGCGTCAGCGGTCCGACGAATTTATAGGCGATGGTTCCGTCGCCCTTGATCACAAACGTCTCCGGCACGCCATAGACGCCGAAATCGATCGCCGTGCGGCCGGCGGGATCGACGCCGACGCGGGCAAAAGGATTGCCGCCCTCTTCGAGAAAATTAAGAGCGTTCGCCGTCTCGTCCTTATAGGACAGTCCGTAGAGCTCGACGCCTTTCGCCTTTAACGCTTCATTGGCTGAGATCGCCATCAGCACGGCATGCTCCTGCCGGCAGGGTCCGCACCAGCTCGCGAAGACATTGACGAGGCTGACGTGGCCCTTTCGCAAATCTTGCGTCGCAAGCCCCGGAACGCCCGCGAGTCCTTGAAGCGCCGGCAGATCGAAGGCGGGCGCCGGCTTGCCGATCAGCGCCGAAGGAATGCGCGAGGCGTCGCCGGCAAAAAGCCGCACCAGGAAGACGAGCGCCAGCAGCGCGAACAGCGCCAGCGGCAGAAAGCGCAGCGCCGAGCGCGGCGCGACGGCGTCGCTCACGCGCCTTCTCCGTCATCACGCGCGCCGGCCGCGCCGAAACGCGCCAGCGCCGCGCGCAGGCGGCGATAGTCGAGGACAATGCGCAAGGTCACGACGCCGAGCGTGACGACCGTCACCCCATAAGCGGCGGCGATGTAAAACCAGTGATCGCTCACTCGGCGGCCTCCATCCTCTCGTCGCCGGGCGTTTCGCCGGCGCGGACCGCCTGCATCGAAAGTCGCGCGAGGCGGCGGCGCAGGATTTCATTGCGGATCGCCATCACATGCAGCGTCAAAAACAACAGCGTCGCGGCGAGCGCCATGACGATCAGCGGCCACAGCATCGCCCCCGAGATCGCCGGTCCGTCAATGCGAAACACCGAGGCCGGCTGATGCAGCGTGTTCCACCAGTCGACCGAATATTTGATGATCGGAATGTCGATCGCGCCGACGAGCGTCATGATCGCGGCGACGCGTGCGCCGCGCGGCGTATCGTCCATCGTCTGCCTGACCGCGATGAGACCGAGATAGAGAAGAAAAAGAACGAGCATCGAGGTAAGACGCGCGTCCCACACCCAGAACGTTCCCCACATCGGCTTGCCCCAAAGCGAGCCGGTGACAAGGCAGATGAAGGTGAAGGCGGCGCCAAGACTCGCCGCGGTCTTTTGCGCCGCGTCGGCGAGCGGATGGCGCCAGACCAGAACGCCGAGCGACGCCGAGGTCATCACGACATAAGCGAAGATCGCGAGCCAGGCGGACGGTACATGGATGTACATGATCCGGACGGTTTCGCCCTGCTGATAATCGGGCGGCGCAGTCAAGGCGCCATAGAGCCCGATCGCCAGCACAAGCAGCGTGGCGCCTGAAAGCCACGGCAACGCGCGATCTGCAAACCGCAGAAAGCGCGTTGGGTTAGCGTAAGTAGCGAGAAAGCTCATCGACGGCCGGAAACTCCCGCCGACTGCCTAAGCCCCGCGGTCCGCCGCGTCAATTCGCGGCTTTGGCCGGCGGCTTGGTCGTGTCCTTGGCGACTTCCTTGGTCTGCTCGGCGAGGATTTGCGCCTTCGGCTTACCGTGCAGAAGCTCGATCGCCGCGGTGAGCTGCTTGTCCTTCGCCTCGTCCGGCGGAACATAGGCTTGCGAGCCGGTCTTCTCATCTTCGCCGTTCTTGAGATGGCCCTTGAGCGAGGCTTCGCCCTTGGTGTCGTCCTTGCCCTTCAGCTCGTCCGGCACGTCCTGCAGGATGACCATGTCCGGATCGATGCCCTTGGCCTGGATCGAGCGGCCCGATGGCGTGTAATAGCGCGCCGTCGTCAAGCGCAATGCGCCGGCGCTGCTGCCGCCGAGCGGAATGATGGTCTGCACGGAGCCTTTGCCGAAGGAACGCGTGCCGATCAGCGTCGCCCGCTTGTGGTCCTGAAGAGCGCCCGCAACGATTTCGGACGCCGACGCCGAACCGCCATTGATCAGCACGACGACCGGCTTGCCTTTCGAAAGGTCGCCGGAGCCGCGCGCGTTGTAGCGCTGGGTTTCATCGGCGTTGCGGCCGCGCGTCGAAACGATTTCGCCCTTGTCGATGAATGAGTTGACGACCTGGATCGACTGATCCAGCAGGCCGCCCGGATTGTTGCGCAGATCGAGGATGTAGCCTTTGAACTTGTCCGCCGGGATGTCCTGCTGAGCCTTGGCCATGGCGTTGCGCAGGCCTTCCGCTGTCTCCTCGTTGAACTGCGAGATGCGGACATAGGCGATGTCGTCGCCCTGTTTGCGCGTTCGCACCGACTTGATGTGGATCTCGGCGCGGACCAGCTTGACCTCGACCTTGTCTTTGTTCTTGCCGCGAAAGATCGTCAGCTTGACCGGCGTGTTGATCGCGCCGCGCATCTTGTCGACGGCCTGATTGAGGGTCATGCCCTGAACCGTCTCGTCGTCGATGGCGCCGATGAGATCGCCGGACATGATCCCGGCGCGCGAGGCCGGCGTGTCGTCGATCGGCGCGACGACCTTGACGAGTCCGTCTTCCTGCGTGACCTCGATGCCGAGGCCGCCGAACTTGCCTTCGGTCTGGGTGCGCATGTCCTTGAACGCCTTCGCGTCAAGGTAGCTCGAATGCGGATCGAGCGAGGTCAGCATGCCGTTGATGGCGTTCTCGACGAGTTTCTGCTCGTCGGGCCTCTCGACATAGTCGGCGCGCACCTTGTCAAACACGTCGCCGAACAGGCTCAGATTCTTGTATGTGTCGGCGGAAGCCGCCTGAGCCGGGGCGCCAATGACGGCGCGCGCTTGCTGGCCAAGCGTGGCGCATCCCGCTCCAATAGCGATTCCCGTAGCGATGAGAACTGTTTTGCGAATCATCCGCCGACCTTCCGACTGTCTGACTTCGCCCACCATGGGCCCGAGTCGATTGACGCTCCGTCCTTGCGGAACTCAACATAGAGTATGGGTTGTTTCGCGCCGATTGCGATGGTCGCCGCGGTTTGCGCGGCTCCGTCTCCCATGCTGGCTACCGGCTCACCCGCGAGAACAAATTGTCCCACGTTCACATTGGTGCGACTCATGCCGGCCAGGACCACATAATAGCCGCCGCCGGCATTGATGATCAAGAGTTGCCCATAACTTCGGTAAGGCCCTGAAAAGGCTATCCATCCATCGCAAGGAGCGATAACGACGCCATTTTCCGGCGCGGCGATCGACAGCCCTTTCTCCTTGCCGCCGAAACCGTCCGGCGCGCCGAAACGGCGAATGATCTGTCCCGAGGCCGGCGCGGGCAGCCGACCTTTGAGATCGACGAAGGCGACCGCCGGGGCGAGCCGGGCGGGATTCTGAAACGGCGCGGCAAGCGCCTTGAGCCTTTCCTTGTCGGAAAGTCTCGCCTGAGCCTTCAGCCGTTCTTCATCGGCTTTGCGCGCCTCTTCGGCCCCACGCGCCGCCGCCGCGCTTTCGGCCTCCATGCGCGCGATGAGGTCCTTGAGCGTCGTGGCGCGCTGGCCCAGCGACCGGGCCCGTTCCGTCTCCGCCCGCAAGGCGTTTTGCGACGTCGACAACGCCTCCTGACGTTCAGCGATCATCGTCGCAAGCCTTTCGCGCTGCGCCTTCAGACTCGCGCGTTGTTCGCCGAGAAGATTTTGTTCGCGCCGGACGCCCTCCCGCACCTGGCCCAGTTCAGTTAAATCGCGCTGCAGCTGCCGCGCCTCGGCGCGCATTTGCGGAAGCACGCCGCCAAGCGCGAGCGAGGCGCGCACCGCTTCGAGTATCTCCTGCGGGCGCGCCATGAGCGCCGGCGGCGGCCGGCGACCCATTCGCTGGAGGACGGTAAGAATTTCGACGATCAACGCCCGCCGGCCGTCGAGCGAGGACACGATCTTGCGTTCGTTCTCGGTGAGAGCCTCAAGGCGCGCCTCGATCTCGGCCGCGCGCGCTTCCGTCTCCCGCAGCCGCTGCGTCGCGTCGATGAGCGCGACGTTCAGCCTTTCGCGGGCGACGGCGTGATCGATGAGCTGTTCTTCGAGGCGTTGGGCGCGTTCTCGGACGGCGCCCATCGAGTCTTCGACGCCGCGCAATTCCAGCTGCTTTGACGAAACGTCTTTTTCGTCCGCCCCACGTTGCTCGGCATGCGCCGAAAAGGCGGCCGCAATCGCAACGAGCGCCGCAGACAGCCGCCGCTTCGTGGCCTCTTTACGCGCCCTGCCCGAAACGCTCATGTCCATCCGCGGCATCAATTTCGCCAGAATCCCGATATGCCGCTGAAATAGCGTCCATATTGGGGCGAAGCGACTGCGTTCGATGCGATCCTTTGGACCTGTGCGCCGTCGCTTGAAGTCGAGGGCGGAACGCAGCTCAACGAACCTCAAAAGTTATGGCGCGGGCTTCCGACTGCCGCGACTCCCCGCGCCCCTCGACGAGGCGGCGCCGGCCGAGGCCCTGACGTTCGAGATAGGAGATCGCCGCTTGCGCGCGCCGCTGCGCCAGCGCGTCATTGTTGGCGTTGGCGGCCGATCCGCGAACATGGCCCATAATTTCGATCGTCGCCTCTTCCGGACAGCGCCGAATGATCGCCGCCGCTTTATTGAGCGCGATCGCGGCCGATGGCGTTATTCGCGCCTCGCCTCTGCGAAAGACCAGTTCGCTCGACGCCGAAGGCTCTTCCAGCGCGGCCTGGCAGCCGGCGAGCGTCACGCCGGCGGAGGTTGGCGCGGTTGGCGCGGCCCGTGGTTTGGCGTCGAGCGGCAGGGCGGCGGGTGCGATCGCCGCCGCGTCCCTGGCCGGCGAAGGCGCGCGGGGCGCGTCTGCGCCCCGGCTTTCGATCGGTTCAGCGTAGCGGCGGCGCAGCCCTTCGTCGAAGCTCGACCGGTCGATCACCATCGCGCCGACCCAGACCAGCGCGGCGGCGATCAGTCCGACGGCCCAGCCCTCATGCGTCGAGACCGATCCGTCCCGGGCCAGCGCGCCGAGCGCGGCGCCAATGATGAAAACGGCGTAGGCCGCCAGCGCGCCCTCGACGAAGGCCGTCGCGTCGGCGACCGCGCCGAGCCGAACGACAAGCGCGGCGACCCCGAAGGCGAGCGCGGTCCATACGAGCCAACGCGCGACGACGCCGTTTTCCGGGGCGCGTCGCGTGACGGCGCCGGCGCCGGCGCCAATCGCGAAACAGGCGAGAAGCCAGGGCCATATATGAAGGAGTTCAGCAAACACGCGCGAAGCCTAGCGGGCTGAAGGCGTCGCTCCAAGCTTAAACGCGCATCGGCATGAGGACGTATAGCGCGGAAGCGCCGTCGCGATCCTGGACCAGAGTGGGCGACCCCGGGTCGGCGAGCTTGAAGAGCGCCGTGTCGCTGTCGAGCTGCTGGGTGATGTCCAGGAGGTAGCGGGCGTTGAAGCCGACGTCGAGCGGCGGCCCGTCATAATCGGCCTCAAGCTCTTCGACCGCCGAGCCCTGGTCCGGATTGGTGACGGACAGAACGAGCTTGCCCTCTGTCAGAGAGAGTTTGACCGCGCGGCCGCGTTCCGAGGAAATCGTCGAGACGCGATCGACCGCCTTGGCGAAGGCGTCACGCTCGATCGTCAGCCGCTTGTCGTTGCCCGACGGAATGACCCGGGCGTAATCGGGAAAGGTCCCGTCGATGAGTTTCGTCGTCAGCAGCGCGTCGCCGAAGGTGAAGCGCATCTTGTTGATCGAGAGTTCGATCGAAACGTCGCCCTGTGCGTCTTCGATAAGCCGCTGCACTTCGGTGACGGCCTTGCGCGGCAGGATGATCCCCGGCATGCCGGCGGCGCCTTCAGGCGCGGGCAGCTCTAGCCGCGCGAGGCGATGGCCGTCGGTCGCGACCGCGCGCAGCATCATCCGCCCGTCGACGTCGAGCGTGTGGAGATAGATGCCGTTGAGATAATAGCGCGTCTCTTCCTGGGAGATGGCGAACTGAGTCTTTTCGATGAGCCGCTTGAGGTCCGCCGGCGCGAGCGTGAATTTATGGCTGAAATCGCCCGAGGTCACGTCAGGAAAATCGCTCTCGGGGAGACTTGACAGATTGAACCGCGAGCGTCCCGATCGCAGCGTCAGCTGTCCGGCGTCGCCGGTCGCCTCCAGCGAGACCTGCGCGCCTTCCGGCAGTTTGCGGACGATGTCATAGAGCGTATGCGCCGGCAGCGTCGTCGCGCCCGGCTGCGAAACCTCTGCGACCGCCCTCTCGGTGATTTCGAGATCGAGGTCAGTGGCCTTCAGCGTCAGCGCGCCGTCCTTGGCCGAGAGCAGCACATTGGCCAGAATCGGGATGGTCGTGCGCCGCTCCACCACCCGGTGAACATGGCCGAGCGCCCGCAACAGCGCCGCTCTCTCGATCGTGACCTTCATGAGCCGCCCGCATATTATTGCGGCGCGGCAGGCCGCCGCGCCGGGGGCAAAGACTTTGGCGCGGCAGGGCCGGAAGCGCAAGGGTGGTGCGGATAATCCAAGTCAGCGATTGTGCATAAGTGTCGCCGTCAGCGCAGCCAGCCTTCTGGACCCGCAATGGGGCTCGCTTGGCGAAAGTCACGAATTACGAGAAAGCGAGGATCGCGCTTTCTAACCTGAGGGTAAATCCCCCTCGGGAACGTCGAAAAAATAAGGCAGTGAGAATTCAAATAAGTTAGGCGCGCTATGCAATTTTGCGACAACAGTTGCCTCAAACTCATTCCCGACATTTTTCGACCACATGGCCGCAATCAAACATTGAAGCAACGTCACCATTTCATTGTCGCTGTCCGCATATCGAATTGAAGGCGCTGCTGTGCTTCCGCAAAATTGCTGCATCCGGCGCTCTGTAAAACGCCGTGCATGACGATGATCTCGCTTAGAAAATAAAACGAGTTCCAGCCGGACTTCGCAAAATACCAATGCCAGTCTGCATCCGTCTCTGGATCGGCCGCGGCGAGCTGGCAAGCCGCCTCGATATCCTGGTCCTTGGGGTAGTGAAAAGCAAAGTCATTGCGGATCGCGGCCAACAAACCAGACTTGCCGAAAAGCCTTTTGAGCTTGACCAGCGCTTCTTTCCCCTGCTTATCCATAGCGTTAACATATACTCGCCCCTCTGGCGAATTCAAAAAATGCTTAGTGATTACGCCAGACCAAGTTTCGTGCAGCACACCCGCAACAGTGCGAAGGATCATTATGCTTTGGGCTGCTGAAAGAGTGTTTTCAACTGCATCAGAAGAATTGTAGTTGATCGATAGGATTGCAATCTTTGTGTAGAAAGCAACCTGATTTGCTGCGTATCCGAGCAATAAAAACATTGCTCTTTCACGCGCAGGCATCGCCATTATACTCGCCTTCGGCACTGTGATCTTTAGAACGTCGCGCATTGTGATTTCCTATTGTAGCCTACCAATCCGGCTCTGGACGTCTGTCGAGTGACGCGGGGATGGCGAAGATGCTCCGACTAATTCGATACGCAACGAGCGGCCAACAGCCTTCATCGTGCGGCGCAACGTTGCGAGCGTGACAGACAGAACAGAAGGGTCAAAATTCACTCTCGGACAGGTATCCGACCTGCGGGTTCACATAGAATCGCGCAGGCAATTTTTAGGTGCGGGCGATGATTAAGTGGATTGGTGCGCCAAAATTACACATTAGCGCAAGCTAATTCTTTGCTGTTACGCCACGGTCCTTTGCACGTCATTTCTACACAAGAAAAATCCCTAAAAAGCAACGTGGCGGCTTTTGTGCAGAACTCTTCAAAAAGAGCGCGGAACTAATTTACTCTTTACACTGTGGCTCGATTAAAGATTGGATAATGTCATCTACCGTGACAGCTTCCGCAGAAGAAATTGATGACACAAACAATTTTTTCGCAAACGAAAACAGCTCCTCTAAAGCATCTTTTGCCGTCTGATCATCAAAATAACTAATTTTCTTTTCAAACTCATTTTCGATAGCTGACACAATTTTGTGTGATAAATCAATCGCCTTCACAGAAGGTTCGCTTTTTTTGTCATCAGCGAATACGTTTTTTTCATTTTTACGTAAGAA
>VGEB01000044.1 GCA_016869435.1 Alphaproteobacteria bacterium
ACCGCTCGTTCGAAACAGCGTCGCGCGCGCTGGACGGACGGGCGCATAGCTCAGTTGGTAGAGCAGCTGACTCTTAATCAGCGGGTCCAAGGTTCGAGCCCTTGTGCGCCCACCAATAAAATCAAATGCTTCAACGCAAGCGCTCCGTATGCAGAAATCATAATTTCGAGAGGCGGGGCGCTTTAATTTTGCGCCCAGATAGCGCCTTTGCGTGCGGGAAAGTCGGGGCCTTCGCCATGGGCAGGGGCTGACTCGAGCAGCGCTCCTTATTTCGGCCGCCCAGCCTTCTTGCCGGCCGCGCGATGAGGAATATTGGAGTCAGTTAACGGCGCTTCGCGATTGACCGGCTCTAAATCATCGCTGATTTTTGGCAGATCAAAGCTGGACGCCGACCCATAACACCCTTTGCATGGGGGCTCCTGCATAAGTATATTCTTAAGCTCTATTCTCTTTTCTGTCTGGTCAAATGATGCAATTGCAGTATCATGAGCGTTAGATCGCCATTTTTCTATCTCATTTTTCAAATGAACGACCGCTCTATATTTCCCTGCCGTCAGTATGATTTGCGGAAGTTCTCCGGCCTTGTCGGGGATCCACATCGTTATGTGCTGGGTCCTGTGCTCCAACAGTTCAGGCGACGTTTCGAAGGAAAGGTTTTCGAGGTAGGAGTTGGGATCGTCGTCCTGGTTCAGTCTGTTTTTGAACCCAACGTCCGCCGAAATTTTCCAAGCCGGCTGTTGAATTGACGAAATAATTCTCTCCCCGCTGTCGACCATGTTCTGCTTCGGCAAAATCAGAAATAGAAACAGGGCCAGATATCCGGCGAAGGCGCCGCCGGCCTTCAATGTGAAGCCAAAAAAAGCGCCGTCCAGATGAGTGGGCGCGGGGAAGTTTTTGTAAATCACATAGGCGGGAACAAGCGGCAACAGGAGGAGCGCCGCGTAAAGCACGACGTGCAAGCCCAGCGTAACGCCGCCTAGAAAAACATTGTTGCACGCTTCAACATGCATCGCCCCGCTCCAAACTGCGGCTCATCAAAAAATTACGCCGTATTTCATGAATTCCTCTGAAATGCTCCGGTCCGCCTCAATGGCCTTCTTGATGTAATTCTCGCCGCGCTTATCCCCCTTTTTTTGAAGAATGAGGCCATAGCCATATTGCGAAGACACTTTCGCCGGGTCCAGGATCAATGCCTGCCTGTAATCTTCGGCGGCCTTATCCAGTTCTCCCATCTTCAAATAGGTCAATGCTCGACTGTCGAGAACCCAGTCCGCGGTTGGAAGAATGCCCAGCGCTTCGGTACAGTCATTTAACGCAATGGAGAGCTCCGCCTTGTCGGACGTTGAAAGAGTGCGCGTCCAGCACCGGTTATTCAGTACTGTCGCGGCATCCTCAGTCTGACTGATGTTTACGCGATCGAGCAGCTTGATCGCCCCGGCATAGTCGCCGGCCTGCTGACGTACCGCAGCGAGGCCCACGAGCGCGCTCTGGTTATTCGGGTCCAGTTCCTTTGCCTTGAGATAGTCAATCTCGGCCTTGTGAAGGTCGCCCTTGTTGAGGAGCGCATTGCCACGCCCGACAAAAAACGAGGGTTGTTTTGAATCGATGCTGATGGCTTTATCGCATTCCTTGACCGCAAAGTCGTAAGCTTTCAAGTAATTATAAGTGTAGCATTTGTTATTAAATGCTTTTGCATAGTTTCTGTCGATTGATGTCGCCTTGTCATAATTGAAGATGGCGTCTTGATATCGCTGCTCACGCATAAAGACGTTTCCGAGATCATAATAAGCGATAGCGCTTTTGCCGTCTTTACTTATCGCGTCTTTACACGCCTGTTTTGCGGCCGCGTAATTGGCGTTCTCCGCGTAGGCCACGCATCGACGAATCAAGATGCGGGCGAGATCTTGCGTGGCGCTGGTCTGTTCTATCGCCCTGGCGCAAATATCTAGAGCGCTGTCGCTGTTTCTTTCCTCCAAACAGGCTTTCAATAATTCATTTGACGTGGGGAAAGCCGGAGTTGCGAAAAGCGAAAACGCGAAAGTCCAGATCAGCGCAGAGTGAACTGCCTTCATGGTCGACCTTGCTCAACCGTGATCAGTGAGTAGCGAATGGCGTCCAATTCTCGCACGGGAAGTCGCACGCCTCCTACGCGCAAACGATCTGAAAGTCTGAAAGACTTTAGCGACCGTCGGCAAGCGCTGCGGGAACTGTGACGATACTCGCGCCGGTAGCAATGCTAAACCCTAGCGCTATAGCCACCATGAGTGAGAAAATAAATTTCTTCATAGTCGATCTCCCAATGGAGGTCCAAGCAATGATTCATTGAAGCATGGACCCTTTAAAAACGCAAGACGACCTCCGCAGCGCTCCTTGCATGGTCCGTGCAGAATGGCCGGCCCCGCCCGATCTGAAAGTGCGCTCCCGCACAGAATTTTCCCGTCTTCGCGCTATTGTTGGTCCGTTGATATTTCAGAGGAGGACATCATGCGTAAGATCAAAATTCTTTGCTCCGTGGGGATTATTTTCGCTTGTTGCGCTCCGGTCGCGCTCATTGCGCTGGCGACGGGGAGCGCCGTCGCCGAGGCCCATCTGCCGTCCTCGGCGTCGGATTCGATCAATCTGCAAAAATTGTCTCCTTCGCCTAGAGCCGAGCGTGTGACAACCGCGCCGAAGACGACGAAAGGCGCGCCGGATTTCAAGCCCCTGACGCCATTAGGCGGCAGTCGGATAAGCGACGGCCGCTAGCAAATTGTATGAGCGCCTGTGGCGTGAACGAGCGCCGCTTGTGAAGGTGACGCCACCCTTGGGGATTCCCAGCCTGAATTCCCAAGGGTGCG
The DNA here is from genome assembly GCA_016869435.1 of Alphaproteobacteria bacterium. GTDB lineage: Bacteria > Pseudomonadota > Alphaproteobacteria > Rhizobiales > Beijerinckiaceae > Methylocystis. Next base: position 2,838 of record VGEB01000044.1, read on the forward strand.
TTAATGGTTCTCATTGACGTGCGAACTGATACTTTTCAATCCGTTCATTTGGCGTAACCTGCCCCTGAGCTTTCGGAAACGATCATGCCGCCATAATGTTCGTTGCGGCTGAGAATCGCGCAAATCGGCGCTTGACGACAGCGGCGCTGTCACCCTGTCGTTTCTTCCGCTTCGCGCACGGTCATCGCGGCGCCATGCCAGACGAAGTCGTCGTAGATCAGCGCGTCGATGTACATGACCGGCAGCATCAGATCGCGCACGACCAGCGCGAAGGGCATGCGCCAGTCGAGCGGAAAGCCGCAGACGCGCGCGAGCCAAATTTCGCCGCCATGCATGGAAAGGACGATGAGCGCCGTGATGAGCGCCACTGTCGAAATGCCGCCGTCGAGCTGAACGGCGGCATAGGCGCCGAGCACGAGCGCCGCAAAACTGCCGTTTATGAATTCTGGAACGTAATGCGCGGGAAAGGTCGCCCGGCGCAGACGCGCCCAGCGCACATGCCGCGAATAGACCTCCCGCGCGGTGCGCTTGCCAAGCGGCTGTTCGAAAGGCATGTCGACGAGGCGCACGTCCATGCCCTGCGCGCGGATGACCTTGGTGGACGCCGCGTCTTCGGCGACTTCGCTCGCCAGAGCGCGAATGCCGCCGGCTCTGTCCAGCACGTCGCGCCGCCACATCATGTTCTTGCCCTGAGCGAAGCCGGCGCCGATCGCCTCTGCGCCATATTGCCAGCGCGCCTGAAACGTATTGAGGATGGCGCATTCGACCATCGCCCAAAAGCCTTTCGGGCGCGAACCAATCGGCATCGAAACGCTCATCGCGGTCGTGTCGCGGAAAGCGGCAAGCATCGTCTGGATGTAATCGCGCGGCGGCAGCGCGTTGGAATCGGCGAGGATTACATAATCGTATCGCGCCGCGTCCCAGCCTTTGACGCAATTATTGAGTTTGGGATTGACGCTCACGTAATCGTCGCCGACGAGCAGCCGCGCCTCCCGTTCGGGATGCGCCGCGATCAGCCGCTCGACCAGCGCGATAATGGGATCGTTCGGCGATTGCACGCAGAACACGATCTCATAATCGGGGTAGTCGAGATCGAAGGTCGCGCCGAGCGTCTCCTCGCTGAACGGCTCGAGCCCGCGCAAGGGCCGCACGATGCTCACCGGCGGCGCATTTTCCGGGGGCGGCAGGTTTCGCGCCCTCGCCCGGCATTTGCGGGACATCAGCGCCACGCTTGTGTAATTGAGAATGAGAATGACGGCGCACCAGCCGGCGCAGATATAGGCCAGGATCATGAACGGCGCTTTTTCCTTAAGAGTCGTAACGAAGAGACTCGCAACGGCGGACGCTGGCGGAGTCGGCCGGACGCCGGCGCGCAACGCCGGGGCGTGGCCATTTCGATATTCCGACTGACAAAGTCGCCGCATCTTGGCAAAAGGACGGAGGCGCGAGAATCTTCTCCCGGCGCGAGCTAGAGGAGACCTGCCGCTGCAAACCCTGCTGCCGACCCTCCTCTGGTAACGCCTGACGAAGCTTCCTCATGACCTCTCCGTTCGTTCGTTTCGCGCCTTCGCCGACCGGCCGCATTCACATCGGCAACGCGCGCGTCGCGCTATTCAATTTCCTGTTCGCCGTCGCCCACTATGGACGATTCGCGCTACGGTTCGATGACACTGATTTTGCTAGGTCCAGCGAGGAATTCGCGCGCGGAATCGAGATCGATCTCGCCTGGCTCGGCATCGTGCCGGACGCCGGTTTCCGACAGTCGGAACGCGTCGCGCTCTATGAGGAGGCCGCCGAACGCCTGCGGCGATCGGGCCGCCTTTATGCCTGCTACGAAACTGCGGAAGAGCTGGAGAAGCGTCGCAAGATCCAGCAGGCGCGCGGCCTGCCGCCGATCTATGATCGCGCGGCTCTGCGCCTTACCGCATCCGACCGCGCGGCGCTCGAAGCCGAGGGCCGGCAGCCGCACTGGCGGTTCATGCTCGAGCCTGGCGTCGTCGAGTGGACCGATCTCGTTCGCGGTCCGGTGCATATCGATTGCTCGGCGCTCTCCGACCCCGTGCTGATTCGCGAGGACGGCAGTTTTCTTTACACGCTTCCCTCTGTCGTCGACGACATCGACATGGGGATCACCCATGTCATCCGCGGCGAGGATCACGTCACCAACACGGCCGTGCAGTTGCAACTCGCCCGCGCCCTCGCGCCTCACGCGCCGCCGCCGGTTTTCGCGCATCACAATCTTCTGGTCGGGGCCGGCGGCGAAGCGCTGTCGAAGCGAACCGGATCGCTCTCGATCGCCTCGCTGCGCGAAGAAGGATACGAGCCCATGGCTGTCGCCGCGCTGGCGACGCTGACCGGCTCTTCAGACAATATCCACGCCGTGCGTTCGCTCGACGAGCTGGCGCAGAGCTTCAATCTTTCGCATATCTCGCGCAATCCGGCGCGTTTCGATCCCGACGATCTCGAAACTTTGACCCATCGGACTCTCGCGCTCTATGACTATGCCGACGTGCGAGAGCGTCTCGAAGCCTTGACCATCGTCGGCCGAAAGGCGGAGCCCTTATGGCGCGCGGCGCGCGGCAATCTTGCGCGTTTCGACGATATTCTGACATGGTGGCGCGTCGTCGACGGCGAAATCGCGCCGATCTGCGAAGACGAGTCATTCTTGAAAGATGCGGCGCAGCTCTTGCCGCCCGAGCCTTGGGACGAGACGACATGGTCGGCCTGGACAAGCGACATCAAGACGGCGACAGGCAGGAAGGGCAAGGCGCTTTTCCATCCGCTGCGCCTCGCGCTCACCGGCGCCGAGAGCGGGCCGGAGCTCGCCGCGCTGCTGCCGCTGATCGGCCACGCCACGGCGCTGTCGCGTCTCGTCGGCGTCAGCGCATGAGGGCGACATGCTAGCGCCCTATCTCGCGAACATCCACGCGATCATCAATGTCGCAGGCCTCGTGCTCGACGTCGCCGGCGTGCTGATCATCGTCATCGGCGCCTCGCTATCGACTCTCGCCTATCTCGCGCGGTGGAGACAGAACGCGTTGACCTACCGGTGATACCGTCGAGACGTCGGCCGATCGATTCTGCTCGGATTGGAGTTCCTCGTCGGCGGCGACATCATCCGAACGGTGTCAGTCGAACATCCGAGCCTCGAAAACGTCTTCGTCCTCGGCCTGATCGTGATGATACGAACGGCGATGAGCTTCACGATGGAAGTCGAGCTCGAAGGCCGCTGGCCGTGGCAGGGCCGCAGCCTGGAGACTCCTGCGCCAAGCGAAGAGGAATCCGCGCAGTCATAGGCCCCTGCTTTACCGGCGCTGGGAAGAAGCGGTGACCGGCCGGACCTGGCGGATGCCGTCGCGTCAAGTCGCTTCCCGCAATTTCCGCTGTGGCGCGGCCCACACGCTGTCTACCGGTCCATATTTCGCGCGGCGCGCAACGGACCTTGCCATCCAGACGAAAGACAAGGCGGCGCCAAGCGCGACGAAATCGACGCCGAGCGCGGCGAGGCTTGCCGAAGGATGCATGCCGAGCGCAGGCAATGTCCAACCTGTCAGCGTCGTAAGAGGTATCGCAGCCGTCGCCAGCGCGGCGAGCCAAAGAAGCTCAATGCTCGCCGCGGCGGCTCCCCTGACGAATGACCAGAGGACGCTCGCAAGAAACAAAGAGTAATAAACGCCATTGTCCCAAGCATCGACGTTCGCGACGCGGCCATTCAACCATTTCGCCGCAACGATCGTAATGGAGATCGCGCATATGACGCCGAGACAAACGCCGACAGTGGCCGCCGACATCAGTCGCGTCGACATCTTCTGATCTACGGGCCCGCCATTTCGCCGTTCGGTTCGGCGTCGTGATTCAATCCAAAGCAAATTGCCGGAATAGAACAAAAAGGCGCCGGCAATGCCGAGAAGAAAATAGCAGACGCGTACGACGTCGCCGCCGAAGGTAGCGAAATGCAAGGCGAAAAGCGTCGCCACGACGCCCGTCCATGTTCCTTCTCTGCCGGGCAGATAATCCGTATTCGCAATCTCGCCTGTAACCGGACTGAGAACCACAAAGCCTCTGCCTCTCATCATATAACGCGCATCATGTCCCCAAATCTGAACTGATGCGCCGCGAGTCCCGGCGTTGCGGTATCGCATCTCGACGGGGACGAAACTTGGCGACGTCGCCTTCACCCGATCGAGCAGCGCGTCGACAGGCAACATGGGCGCCGGCCGCTCGTCCTTTTTGATGGCGGTGAAAGGGTTGCTCGCGGCGATGATCGACTTCAGCTGGCCATCATAGACCACATAGTCGAGGGCATCGTACAGTTGCTCATGCAGACAAAAGACGACAGCCGTCAGCGCGATGACGATATGGAACGGCAGGCTGACGACGCCGACGACATTATGTGCGTCGAGCCACATGCGCTTGAGATTTGGCCCGATGCGCAGCGCGAAGAAATCTTTAATCAGCGAAGGCAGAACGATGATCAGTCCCGACACTAGCGCGACGGCATAGACAGCGCTCACAACGCCCATGATGGTCACGCCGATGTCGTTCGCGCCCGGAATGCCCGCGGTCTGGTGAATGTTGTCGACGAAGTCAGCAAGGCTCGAATGATATGACTGCGCGAGCCGCAACTCGCCTCCGGGAGAAAGATCCGCCGACCAGGGCGTCCGATCGTCCCTGCCCTTGCGCCAGGTGAGCCGCGCCCAAAGATCCTCAGTCTCGCCCAGGTGAAGCGTAAATTCCTTGGCGGCGTCGGGGCGGGCGGCAAGCGTGCGCGCGATCAATTCATCCGACTGAGCGAGCGGCGTGAGTTGGGTCAGAGCCGGCGTTGCGGCCCAGCGCGCGAGCGGCTCGGCGAACACGGTGATGGCGCCGGCGTAGAAGGCGATGAACAAGAACATCCCGGCGGTGATGCCTGTCCACGTATGAACAGCCTTATAGAGTCGAACAACGTCGCTGCGCATTGTGCGTTGTCCCGATTAGAGCAAGAACCGGCGACAGGCGAAAAGGCCTGCGTATGCCGCCAGATTTGCGGCGCCGAGCCAGAGCCAGGCGCGCATGCCGCTCGAAAACAGGAAACAAAGGCTCAGCGTCGTCAGCCATATCGGCGCGATCAGCCACATCACGAGCTGAAATTTGTTCGGCGTCGCCAGTCGGCCTGGACTCAGCCACGCAAACAGGCCGGCAAGCGCGATCGCGAGGCTGAAGCCCAGAATGGCGCCGGCCGATGTCTTGCCGACCCAATCGCGTCGGATACGGGTCATGGCGTCTTCCCGACGATGATTCTCAGCGCTCCCAAGCATGGAAAAACGATGAAGAGAAGCATGGTCAGGACGAGCGTCGCGAAAATCGCAGTCGAGAGCTGAACCGTCTCACGCCACAGGAAAACGCCGAGAAGCAGCAGCGCCGCGCCGGCGACGCAGCTTCGCAAGGCAGGCAGGGGCCGCGACAGCCAGCTCTGGTTCGGCGCGCCGAGATAGAGGCTGACCGCGCCCGCGATAATCGCGATGCAGGCCGCGAATTGTAGCGGGAGGTTCATCATCCGCGTCAGAAGTTGACAGTCGCCGACAGTAGGACGGTTCGCGGCGCATCGAGCGTGGCGAAGCCGTCATTGAAGGCGCCGGACCAGTAGCTGTGATTGAACAGATTGTTCACATTCGCCCGCAGCGTCATGTCCGTGCCATAGATCTTCGTGGTATAGCGCGCGCCCATGTCGAAACGCGCCCATTCAGGAGTCCGATACCAGTTCAGCGAGTCGACGTAGAGCGCGCTCGTATAGACGACGCGGCCTTCCACGGTCACCCCCACAAGGTAGGGGAGATCCCACTCGCCATAGAGGTTGGCCTGCCATCTCGGAATGCCGAAGGCGTTCTTTCCGGTCGTTCGACCGTCCGCGCTCTGGGTGATGACGCCGATCATGTAGGAGACGCCGCCGAGCACGCGGAAGCCTTCGACAGGCTCGCCAAAGACGTTCCACTCTATGCCCTGGTTGCGCTGGCGGACAGGCCTATAGGAGATCAGGGTTCCGGAGGTCACGGTCGCGAGAGTCGGTTGCGTGATCTCATAGAAGCTCAGCGTATTCGCGAGAATGCCCAAATCGAGCTTCGCGCCGGTCTCGATCTGCTTGGAGACGAAAGGCGGAAACGATTCGTTGAAATTGGTCGCCTGCGGGTTGGTGACGCGCAGGCCCTGCGTGAGCCCTTCGATATAATTGGCGTAAAGCGACAGGCGTTTGTCGAACGGCTTGACGATCAGGGCGAAGGCCGGCGAGAGACGATGGCTGTCATAGGCGTTCGTCTCGATGCCCGTATTGGCCTGGAACGTCTTGGTCATCACCCGCTGGCTGCGCAGCCCGCCGATGAGCTGGACGCAATCGTCGAAGGCCGAGACTGTGTCAGCGAAGGCGAGGCTCGCCAGATAGGTTTCTGAGGTCTTTCTCGGATCGGTTACGAAATACGGCCGAGCGGGATTGAACGCCGTATTCGGAATGACTGGCGGCGGCGGCGCCTGTGGCGGCACGACCGGGAAATATATGTTCGATCTGAAAGACCCGCTGAAGCCGAACTCGGAGCTGCTACTGAGCTTCAGCGCCGAGGCGCTCAGCACGAATTGATGGCGCAGCGGTCCCGTGTCCAATTGACCTCGAATGCCGCCCTGCGTCGACAACGTGTTGGTGTAGCCGCGCAGATTGACGATACGCGGCCCGGTGTAGTTACCCAACATATTGACGCTGGGGGCATTAGTTCCATTGGTGAAGCCGAAGTTCCGGCTGTCCAAAAACCCGATGCCGGCGAAAACCGTGACATTTTCTGCAATGTCGAGTTCGCCGCGCGCCTCAATCGCCGAGTTCTCGAACCGGGCGTTCGTGCCAATAAACAGATTCTTGGTTGCGCTTGGCGCCGCCGCCACGCCGACGCCGGTAAAGCTCGCCCAGAATGCGCTGCCGTTCTTGAAGAGTTCCTGGCTGTGATAGGCGTCGATCGACAGCCTTATACGCTCTTCACGGAAATCGAGCGCAAGCGCGTTCAGGCCGCGCACTTTCCATTGTTCGTCGAGCGCAGTCCCACCGCTGCGGTAAACGCCATTGTAACGAATGCCGAACTGATTATGGTCGCCGCCGCGCCGCCCGACGTCGATATGCGTGCCGAATTGAGAACTCGACGTGAAGTCGGTGCTGACGCTGGTGATCGGCTTATCGCCGGCATGTTTGGTGACGAGATTGATCGAACCGCCGACCGCGCCGAAAGGCGCCATGCCGTTGAGCAGCGCGCCCGGGCCCTTGAGCACTTCGACCCGCTCCAGGAATTCGGTCGGCACATGGCCTTCGGGCGCGAGACCGTACATCCCGTTGAGCGCGAGTTCGCTGTTGAGCACCGGAAATCCGCGAATTCTGAAATTCTCGCGAATATGCCCGGCCGACGTCGTCATTCGAACCGACGGGTCGTTCTCCAAGACCTGCTGCAAGGTGCGCGCCTGCTGGTTCTCGATCAGCGCCGATGTGTAGCTCGTCACATTGAACGGCGTGTCCATGAAGTCGCGGTTGCCGAGCATGCCCAGTCGGGCGCCGCGCGCGATCTCGCCGCCGGCATAGGCTGGGGGCAGATTGCCGATTTCTCCCGTTGGCGGAGACGGCGCGACGGCTGGCCCCGAGGCCAGCGCCGGACCCTGCCCGGCTGAGGAAGTTGCGGCGCGCGGCGTCGACGCCACATACGGACGCGGGCCGCTTTGATGAACGCCGCTCGCACGCGCGCTCGACGCGACCGGGCGCGGCGCTTGTTGTCGCACCTTGGTTTGCGGTTTTTCCCGCGGCGCATCCACGGTGACGGGCGGCAACGTTTGCGAGGCGTTCTGCGCCAAGGCCGATGCGATTTCGCAGGCGACGGCCATCGTCGCGCCAAGACTGCAGAGAGCTAGGGATTTTTTCCCGACGGCGGGGACGGCGATGCAGGAAAACCGAGAATGCTTTTTAGTCATTCTTACGCCTTTACTATTGTGCAGCGCGAGCCCATCGGGCTTTCGAAACCACATAGCTCTGATATTCTTTTCCAGTCAATCAAACGGCTCGCAATTCAAAAATAATTCAGTTCATGTGTGGTACTTTTGCTATATATTATTTCAATTTATTCTTATTCCAATGTATAGATTCACTGACATTGCTTAAGTTGCAGTCGAGCTGACGCGCAGGTCATCACTTTGGAACAGAATCCAATCAAGAAGCTTCGCGTAGCATTGCGCTCCAAGACGCCATGCCGGCCATACCCAAAGCATGCGCTAAGGCTGACTCATCGGGGATTCCAACGCGGCTCGAATATCATCTCACGATCCGCGGCTGCGACGCCGCCATGGTCATTCACCGCAACGACGCCGTCGGAGCGGACGCCGACCAGGTTCGCGCCATGCTTCGATACGGCGCGAAGCGCATTGTCGATCAGACTGGCGGTGGAGCATTCTATTGCGCGCTGATGGCTAAGCGGGGCCATCTGCGAAGAGCGTCAGCTTCCAAATCGATGAAACGACCGCAATCCATCGCTCAGGGCAGACGGACGGCTTAGACCGCAGGCCATTTACTGCCCGCTGTCGAGCTTCGTCGCCATCAACGCGATGCTTTTGGCGTAGACGCGCGCTTGGTTCCATTCAAGAAAGACAGCAAAATTGGGCTCGCCTTCGGCCCAGCCGGCGCCCGTGCGCCAGCCCTTTCCTTTGAGGAAATTCGCCGTCGACGCGAGCGCGTCCGCCGTCGATCGTATGAGATCGCGCCTGCCGTCGCCGTCGAAATCGACGCCATATTTGAGATAGGACGACGGCATGAACTGGGTCTGGCCGATTTCGCCGGCCCAATCGCCGCGCATCTGGGCGGGAGACATGTCGCCGCGTTCGACGATCGTCAACGCATTATTCAGCTCGTCCCTGAACTGCGCGGCGCGCCGGCAATCATAGGCGAGCGTCGCGAGCGCCTGCAGCGTCTTGAAGCGCCCGTTGTCGGCGCCAAAGCCGGTCTCCAATCCCCAGATCGCCACCACCACCGAGCCCGGCACGCCATAGCGCGACTCGATCTGCCGCAGCAGCGCGGCGTGGCGTTGGAGCAGCGCTCGGGCCTTGCTCAAACGGCCGGGCGTCACTAGGCGGCTCGAGAATTTCTCGAAGCTCTGATGAAAAATCCGCTGTCCCCGATCGCGGCCGATCACCGCATGATCATAGGATATGTTCGCGAGAGCGGCGTCGAGCGTGCGTTGAGAGAGACCATTCGATCGCGCCTCACGCTTGACGCCCTCAAGCCATTCGCCGAAGCCCGACGCCGTCGATCCGCAGGATTCGGCGCGCGCAGATACGGCGCTGGCGAATAAGGCCAGCGCGGCGACGGCGAGCCGCGTATGAAGCGCGCCGCCGCGTTTGGAGAGCATTTCCATCGCCCGGCACTGTAGTCAGGCGGAACAGGCGCCGCAATAAGTGAGGCGCCGGCGCATGGCAACCGTTCGCGAAGCGGCCATGAATGCGCTTTAAACGAAACGCCGGATCAGCGGCCCTTTTCCATGAACTGGCGTCTGCAGGCCTTCGAAAGCTGGCTCGCATGCGCGCGCAGGCATTTTTCGACTGCTATCGCATCGGGTTCTTCCGCCGCGCAGAATTTGTGGGAATCGCGTTCGCAGGCGGCGCGCTGCTTGTCCACGGCGGTTCGCGCGACCGCAGGATTAACCGCGGCGAGGCCAATGAAGGCCGCAAGAAAAACAGTCAGCTTTTTCATAGATCGGCTCTTTGGCTGTTAAAGCTCGACCGCTCCGTTTCAAGAGCGACGCGGCCAGAGCGATACCTGTAGCGAGCGTGGCCGATATCAAGCGCAGGCGGCTAATCGCAGCCGAGCGGCATTTCCGGCGCATCTTTCGGCGCAATCAGCCGCGCGCCGGTACAGGCGACGATCTGTGCGACGCCGACGCCCGGCGCGCGTTCGCGCAGCACAAGTCCTTCATCGCTCGGCTCTATCACCGCAAGCTCGGTCACGATGAGGCTGACGCGCCGCGCCGAGGTCGGCGGCAATGTCAGCGCTTCGACAATCTTCGGCTCGCCCTTGGCGGCGTGCTGCATGGCGACGATCACGCGCTTCGCGCCGGCGACAAGGTCCGTGGCGCCGCCCATGCCCGGCGTAAATTTTCCCGGAACCGTCCAATTGGCGAGACGCCCCGACGCTTCGACTTGCAGCGCGCCGAGCACCGCCATGTCGACATGGCCGCCTCTGATCAATGCAAAGCTCGTCGCGCTGTCGAAGCTGGCGGCGCCTGGCAGCGATTCGATAAAGCCGCCGCCGGCGTCGGTGAGATCGCGATTCTCCATCCCCTCGGGCGGCGGCGCGCTGAAGCCAATGAGCCCGTTCTCGCTCTGAAAGGCGACCGATATGCCCTTTGGCACGAAGCGCGCCACGAGAGTCGGCAGGCCGATCCCGAGATTGACGAGCATGCCGTCGCGCAGCTCCAGGGCGACGCGACGCGCAATGATTTCCTTCGCGTCCATCAGCGCGCCCTGCCGACGAGGTGAGTGACGAGGACGCCGGGCGTGCGCACCGAGTCAGGCGGAATGACTCCGCTGGGCACGATCTCATCGGGCTCGGCGATGACGCAATCTGCGGCGAAGGCCATGAGCGGATTGAAATTCGCCGCCGTCAGCCGGTAGGTCAGATTGCCGCAATAATCGGCTTCATGCGCGCGCAGCAGGGCGAAATCGGCGCGCAGCCGCTTTTCGATGAGGTAGATCGCGCCGTCGATCTCGACGGTCTGCTTGCCTTGCGCGACGATCGTTCCGACGCCGGTCGGCGTCAGAACGCCGCCAAGTCCGGCGCCGCCGGCGCGGATGCGTTCGGCGAGCGTGCCTTGCGGAATGAGCTCAACCTCGATCGCGCCGCCGTTCATCAGCCTTTGCGTCGTCGGGTTTGTGCCGATATGCGATGCGCGCACGCGCGCCACGCAACCTGCTTCGATCAGCCTGCCGACGCCGACGGTCGGATAGGCGGTGTCGTTGCCGATGATGGTCAGTCCGCGCGCCTTTCGCGAGACGAGCGCGTCGATCAGCCGGTCCGGCGACCCGACGCCGAGGAAGCCGCCGACCATCACGCTCGCCCCATCGAAAACGAGCGCCGCGGCCGCTTCGGCGGTGATCGCGCTTTTTCTCACTTCGTCGATCCTCCCGCGAACGGCGCTCCTCATGGACATAGAACGCTATATGAGCAGCGGCGCGCCGGCGATCAATCGTGATCCTTCCTACCGGACGCCCCCATCGAGATAATGGATGTCGGAAACCTCGCGAAGACGCGCCGCCGCCGTTTCCGGCGTGATGTCGCGCTGGGGCTCGCCGAGCATTTCGAATCCAACCATGAATTTGCGCACGCTCGCCGAGCGCAGGAGCGGCGGATAGAAGTGAGCATGAAAATGCCAGCCGGCGTGGAGAGCGCCATCGGTGGGATGCTGGTGAAATCCCATCGAATAGGGAAAGTCCGTTTCAAACAGATTGTCGTAGCGAATGGTCAGTCGCTTGAGGATGTCGGCGAGCGCCAGCGCCTCTTCACCGCCGAATTCGTCGAAAGCGCCGATGTGCCGTATCGGCAGCACCATGGTTTCGAACGGCCAGATCGCCCAGAACGGGACAAGCGCGACGAAATGATCGTTGCGGCAGACGATCCGCTCGGCGCGCCTTAGTTCGAGCGCCAGATAATCGCAAAGAAGACAGGAGCCGTTTTCTTCCAGATAGGCGCTTTGCCGCGTCGACTCTTTAGCGACTTCGTTTGGAATGCTGTGCGTCGCCCAGATTTGACAATGCGGATGCGGATTGCTCGCGCCCATCGCCACGCCGCGATTTTCGAAAATCTGCACATAGTTGATTATGTTGAGCGCGCCGAGCCGCATGGTTTCCTCGCGCCATGCGTCGATGACAGGAACGATCTCGGGAACAGTCATGCGCGACAAGGTCAGATCATGCCGCGGCGAAAAACACAGAACGCGGCATCGGCCAGGCTCGCTTTGGGCCACAAGCAGCCCGTCTTGCGCGACATCCTGCGCCGACGCCTGCGGCGTCAGCGCGGCGAAGTCGTTGTCGAAGGCGAAAACGCCCGTATAGGGAGGGTTTCGCTCGCCATTCGCCCGTTCGGCGCCAGGACAGAGATAGCAGGATGGATCATATTGCGGCCGATCCGCTCCCTGCGCTTTCTCGACTTGGCCTTGCCAGGGGCGGCTCGTGCGATGCGGCGAGACGAGCACCCACTCGCCTGTGAGTTGATTGAGCCGGCGATGCGAGGCGCTGTCGAGCAAGGACACGCGCCGCTCCTACAGGCACGCTTCGCCCGCGCCCGCACCGGGGACGCAGGTAAGGATCAGCGGCGTAACGCCGGTCGCCGTCCGATATCTCTCGATCATCGCCTGCGCGAAAGCGTCGGCGCGCTTGCCATCGACCAGATTGATCGTGCAGCCGCCGAAACCGCCGCCCATCATCCGCGCGCCATAGACTCCGGGAAGGCTGCGCGCGATATCGACCATCAGGTCGAGTTCGGCGCAGCTCACCTGATAGTCGTCGCGCAGGCTTTCATGCGAAAGATTCATCAGGCGGCCGCATTCCTCAAGATCGCCCGCGTCAAGCGCCGCAGCGGCGCGCAGCGTTCGATCGATCTCGCCAACGACATGGCGCGCGCGGCGAAATACGAGTTCGGGCATGGAATCGGCGTAGCGCATCAATTGGTCGAAGGTCGCGTCCCGCAACGCCGATATCCCGGCAATCCGTGTCGCCAGCGCCGCGACCGCACGCTCGCAGTCCTCGCGGCGCGCGTTATATTCAGCTGCCGCGAGCTGGTGGCGCACCATGGTGTCGCAAAGGACCAGACGCGCTTTTGGATCGATCGCGACTTTCCGGGCGGTGAGACTGCGGCAGTCGAGCAGCAGAGCGCTGCCGGCGACGGCGCAGCATGAGATGTATTGGTCCATAATCCCGCAGCGAACGCCAACGAATTGATTTTCCGCGCGCTGGCAAATCTTGGCGAGCTCGACTCTGTCGACCTCGGCGCCGGAGATCGCCAAGAGCGCAAAGCCTGCAGAGACTTCGAACGCCGCTGAGGCGGAGAGTCCCGCGCCGATCGGGAGATTGCCCTCGAAGACGAGATCGGCGCCGCTCAGCCTGTAGCCGGCCCGCTCAAGAAAAATCGCGACGCCGCGGATATAGTCGCTCCAGTCGCCGCGCGGCTGCGCCGTCGAATCATCGAGATCGAAGTCGACGACTTCGTCCATGATCAGCGAGCGCAGGCGCAGGCGACGGTCGGGCCGAGGCGCAATCGCGGCCCAGATCGAGAGATCCAGCGCCGCCGGCATGACGAAGCCGTCGTTGTAATCGACATGTTCGCCAATGAGGTTGATGCGGCCTGGCGCCCGAAAAAGGCGCGGCTCGCGCTGGAAACTCTGACGGAAGGCGGCGATCAGACCTCGCTCGATCGATTCCATTCCCACCAAAGTCCCATTGTCATCAAACCGTCAAGGCGACGCCGCATCGAACGCGCGATAAGGAAATCAAATGATCATCTGCGCATGACACGTCAACGCCTGGGCGTTTGCTACTATCCCGAACATTGGCCGGAGTCACGCTGGCGCGAAGACGCGGCCATGATGAAGGCGATAGGTCTTTCCTTTGTCCGGATCGGCGAATTCTCCTGGTCGCGTCTGGAGCCGAGCGACGGCGCCTATGATTTTGCATGGCTGGCGCGCGCCATCGGAGCGCTCGATCAGGCCGGCCTCAAACTCGTGCTTGGAACGCCGACGGCGACGCCGCCCAAATGGCTTGTCGACAAAATGCCGGACATGTGTGCGCTCGACGCCGACGGCAGGCCGCGCAAATTCGGTTCGCGCCGGCATTATTGTTTCAGCCATGAAGGCTACGCTCAAGAATGCGACCGCATCGTCGAGCGTCTGGCGCAAAGTTTCGGCGCGCATCCCGCTGTCGCCGCATGGCAGACCGACAATGAATATGGCTGCCATGACACGGTTCTGAGCTATTCGCAGGCGGCGCTGCGGGCGTTTCGCCGATGGTGCGAAACCAAATATCGCTCGATCGACGCGTTGAACCATGCCTGGGGCAATGTATTCTGGTCGATGGAATATCGAAGCTTCGATGAAATCGAACTTCCCAATCTGACCGTCACAGAGGCCAATCCCTCTCATCTGATGGATTTCCAGCGCTTCTCGTCGGATCAGATCGCCGCTTTCAATCGCCGACAGGTCGAGATCATCAGGCGCCATGCGCCGGGCACAGCGATCCTCCACAATTTCATGGGGTCATTCGTCGACTTTGATCATTATACGCTCAGCGATGATCTCGATATCGCGGCGTGGGACAGCTACCCGCTCGGCTTTCTCGAACGCTCATCAAATGGCGACGACTTCAAGCTGCGCTACATGCGGGTCGGCGATCCAGACTTTCAGGCCTTTCATCACGATCTCTATCGCGCCTGCGGGCGCGGCAGATGGCAGGTGATGGAGCAGCAGCCGGGGCCGGTGAATTGGGCGCCGTGGAATCCCGCCCCCGCCAAAGGCGCAATGCGGCTCTGGACCTTCGAGGCTTTCGCCGCCGGGGCCGAGGCGGTGAGCTATTTCCGGTGGCGTCAGGCGCCGTTTGCCCAAGAGCAGATGCATGAAGCGCTGCTGCTGCCGAACGCCGAGCCGAACGAGGGCTTTCATGTCGTCGCGCGCATTGCGCAGGAACTCGCGGCGGTCGACGCACATGTCGAAACATTTCGCGCGCCGGTCGCGCTCGTTTTCGACTATGAGAGCGCCTGGGCGTGGCGCATCGAGCCGCAAGGCCAGGACTTCTCCTATGTCGACCTCGTGCTGTCCATCTACCGCGGCTTGCGGCGCGCCGGACTTTCCGTCGACGTGGCGCCGCCAACCGCCGCGGCGGTCGGCGAACGCCAGCTGATCATCGCGCCCGCGCTCTTTGCGCCCTCGCGGCAGTTCACGGAGGCGCTCGCGAAAAGCGGCGCGACGATCCTGCTTGGACCGCGCGCGGGATCGAAGACCGCCGACTTTCAGATACCGGCCGATCTGCCTCCGGGCGTGCTGCGCAGCCTCATCGACATTCGCGTTCGACGCATGGAAAGCCTTCGGCCCGGCGCATCCGTTAGGATATGCGGACAGGGCGCCTTCCTGCGTTGGCGCGAGTTTCTGCTGCTCGGGGAGAGCGTTCAGCCTGAACTCTTATCGGACGATGGGGAGACGGCGCTCGCGCGATGCGACAATGTCTTCTATCTTTCGGGCTGGCCCGACGAAGAACTGCTAGGGAACGTTCTGCGCCGCGTTTTCCACGCCGCGCAACTATCGACGCTCGATCTTCCCCAGGATATTCGCGTCCGGGACAATGGCGCGATGCGTTACATTTTCAACTATGGAGCAGAAGCAACGGATATTTCAGCGCTCGCCGGCGAGGAAACGCTGATGCTGGGCAAGCGTCTTCTCGAGCCTTGCGGCGTCGCGGCCTTCAGGCGTCACGACTGATCGCCCGGCTCAGAACACGAGCCACGAGGCGACGACGAAATAAGTCATGAGCGAAAACGTATCCTGCACAACGGTCGCGACCGGGCCGGAGCCGAGAGCTGCGTCGTAGCCCAATCTCGCGAACATCCAGGGCATCAGAAATCCGAACGCCGTCGCGATCGTGCTTGCGACCGCCAGCGATATTCCCACCGTCGCGGCGAGACCGACGCTCGCAAAGAAAAACCAGACGACCGGGAAGGCGAGACAGCCCAGCATCGAGCCAAGCAGCGCGCCGGTGCCGAGCTCCCCAGCGAAGAGCGGCAGCAGAGCCGAATCAGTCAGGGACAGGCCGCGAACGACAACGACCTCCGATTGCGTGCCAACCGAGTCAGCAAGATAGACGATTGCGGGGATGAAGAAGGCGACCGCGATATGAGCGCTAAGCGCAGCCTCGAAGCGCGACATCATGGCGGTCGCCACGGCGCTGCCTGTCATGCCGACAAGCAGCCAGGGCAATCGATAAAGCGCGCGACGGTGCGGGGCGGCGGTTAGGGCGTCCTTTGCGGCCTCCGATTTGCTGAGGATGCCCGCCATATGATGCAAGTCTTCGAGATGCTCGTCGCGCAAAATCGTCATCAATGCGCGCGCCGGCACTACGCCGAGAAATCTACCCTCCGCGTCGCAGACCGCCAATATTGAAAGCCCAGAGCGAATGGCGACGCTTGCCGCATCTTCACGATCGGCGTCGAGGGGTACGCTATAGGGCTCAGCCGCTCGTGCGATGTCCCGAAGCGGCGTCGTCTCTTCAGCGCCAAGCAGATCACGTATGGCGACGACGCCAACAAGGCGGCGGTCTTCGCAAAGCGTGAAAACATGCGAGGCGTCGTCGAATCGCTTCCCAATGACCCGCGCGCGCGCATCGCCGGCTCTTTCCCACGAACCGGCGACGGGAACGGATGTCACGAGATAGCTTTCCACCGTCTGGTCATGCGACTCAACCGGTGGCGTGTGGGTAAACGTCCGGAGACGGGACAGTGCGGTCATAGATTCGATGTCGTCTCTGACGGCCAAGCGGCCGCCGGGTGTGAATGCTTCGCGCGGCCCCGAAGCTCATAGGATGCGCCATATTACGGTGTTGTGACGCTCCCGTCCCGCTTTGTGCCTTTTCGCATATGCGCCGATTGTTGCATAATGGGTTGGCTGCGTCGCCGATTTGGTTTCGTGGCGCGAAGCCTGGAGCGGGTCGGACCGGAGTCGAAGCGATGAAACCCTTGGGATTTGCGTTGGGCGTTCTGACAGGCGCCGCCGCGGTTTTGCTGCTCAACCGTCAGGGAACGCAGCGCGTGCGTCCAGTGGCCAAAGCGGCGATGAAAGCGGCGATGATGGCCTATCACGAAGCGCGCGTGCAAGGCGCCGAACTCGCCGAAGCCGCCGAGGATCTCTTCGCCGAAGCGAAGGCCGAAGCCGCCGCCGATATTTTCGCCGCAGCGGTGGCCGCCGCTCAGGCGACGGCGAAGCGCGAAGCGAAGACCGAAGCGACCGCCAAATCCGACCATGGCGCCGGGACGGCCGAAGCCATGGCGTCGCGCGCCGGCGGCGAGAGCGCCTAGATGAGCGACGCGATTCTGCCATTGGCGCAAGTGGCGCACGCCATGCCGGGCCGCGCGCGGCTGCGTATCGCTGACCGTCGCGGCGACGCCGCTTACTTCGCTGGCGTCTCCAAAGCACTTTCGGCCATCGCCGGCGTTCGCGCCGTCGAAGTAGCGCCGATGACGGGAAGCGTTCTCATTCAGCATAGCGGTCCCTTGGCGCGCATTGGCGTCGCCGCACAGGAGGCGCGGCTTTTTATCGTCGGCGAAGCGCCTGCAGCGCCCCGCGAAACAGGGGAATTCTCGCTCGACCCGAAGCTCATTGCGGCGCTCGCGCTCTTCGCCGCGGCGCTTTGGCAAATGTCGAGGGAGCGCGTGTTGCCGCCGGCGATCACGCTGCTCTGGTATGCGAGCCGGCTCGGCGGCCTATGGTCGCTGGACGGCGACGTCGACAATGGCGAATAAGCTCAGCTTTTGAGCGCGTCGGCGACGTCGATCGCTTCCCACGGCAGGTCGAGATCGGCGCGCCCGAAATGCCCATAGGTCGCGAGCGGCAGATAGAAGCCTGTGGCGCCGGCTGCTTGCGGCGCCGCGCGCAAGCCGAAGCGGCGGACGATCGCGGCCGGCCGGAAATCGAGAATCTCTGCGAGCGTCCTGACAAGCTTCTCGTCCGCGACGCGGCCGGAGCCGAAAGTCTCGACCGAGAGACTGAGCGGCTCCGCCTGCCCCGCCGCATAGGCCAAATGAACTTCGCAACGCTCGGCGAGACCTGCCGCGACGATGTTCTTTGCCGCGTGCCGGGCGGCGTAGGCGCCGGCGCGCTCGATGCGCGAAGGGTCTTTGCCGGAAAGCGCCGAGCCGCTTTGGCGCGCGATTTCGCCATAAGTGTCAATGCCGCTTTTGCGTCCGGTGAGGCCGGCGTGGCGCGCGGGTCCCCCGATTTCGAACGGCTCCCCCGCATTGACGTGAATCTTTGTCCGAGCGTCGGGCTTCATATCGCCCGCCGCAAGCGCGTCGAGCGTAAGCGTCCGCAACCGCTCGAACCTGTCGTCGTCCATCGGTCCGCCGTCAAAGGCGACGGTCAGCGACACGCCGTGAATGCGCATCGGTCGACCGCCATGGAACGCAACCGACACTTGCGTCTTGGCGTCAGGCGAGAGCGATGCAAATCCGTCACGGCGAGCGGCGTCGAGGGCGCGTGCGACCTTGTGAGCGAGGCTGATCGGCGCCGGCATGAATTCAGGCGTGTCGCGGCAGGCATAGCCGAAAACATTGGCCTGCTCATGCGCAACGCGTCTGCCGATCGCCGCGTCATCTTCGAGTTCCTCGAGCGGCGGCTCGCGCGCCCCGAGCGGCATTTCGACAAAGCTCGTCAAAATCGAGCAATTGCGCGCGTCGAAGCTCCCAGCGGCATAGCCGGCGTCTTGCATCACCGTGCGCGCGAGCGCTGGAAAATCGACGAGCGCGTCGGCGGCGTAGCGCGCGGCGAGAAAGACGACGCCTGTCGCGAGCGCGCATTCCACGCTTGCGTGCGCGCGCGCGTCTTCGCGCAGCAGCGCGTCAATCGCCGCGTCGCTGATCTGATCGCAGAGCTTGTCGGGATGCCCTGGCGTCACCGATTCGGATGTGAAGATCATGTCAGACGACATGGCTTTCTCCGTTAGCGTGTGGCGGCGCCCGTTCTCGATCCGCAATTCTGGCGATGATATCATTGGCGAACGAACTGCCGAGCGCGATTGCGCCAATTCGCCATAGATCGCCGGCGCCGAGCGGCGACAGGCCCAGAAGCCTCCGGGTCACTGGGAAGATCTGCACGCCAAGCTGCAACAGCAAGGTTGCGCCGAGGCCGCCGAACAGCATCGCATTCGGAGCCCTGCCGATCTCAAGGCCCAATCCCCGCAGCTCGGATCGGCAGGACAGGCTGTGGAGCAGCTGCGCGCAAGTAATGCCGTGAAAGGCGACAGTGCTGGCGCGCGCGCCGCCGGCGCCGCCGCCGAGGGTAAAATAGCCGGCGAGCGCCGCAGCGCCCATTATCGTTCCCTCTCGAAGGATTCGCCGGAAATCCGAGGCGCCGAGAATCGGCGCTTTCGGATCATGCGGCGGCTTGTCGAGCACATCGGCCTCCGGCGGCTCGACTCCCAGCGCGATCGCCGGAAGCGCATCGGTCGCCAGATTGAGCCAGAGCAGCTGCATCGGCGTCAACGGCTCGCCGCCGACGAGCGCAGCGCCAAGCATGGCGATGGTCTCGGACGCGTTGGTCGAGACGAGATAGCGCAACACCTTGCGGATATTGGCGTAAGTGGCGCGGCCGAGTCGTATCGCCTCGACGATGCCGTCCATGTCGTCGGAAACGAGCACGATATCGGCGACCTGACGGGCGACGTCAGCGCCTTCTCCGCCCATCGCGATGCCGACATTCGCGGCCCGCAACGCGGGGCCGTCATTGATCCCGTCGCCGGTCATCGCGACAATGTGGCCATGCGCTTGCAACGCCTTGACGATGTTGAGCTTATCGACCGGGCTCACGCGAGCGAAGACATGTGGCTGTCGCGCCAGCGCCTCGAGCGTCTCGGGCTGCATCTTCGCCATCTGGCCGGCTTCAAGGACGCGCAGTTCGCCGCCGTCATTGAGATCTAGTCGCCGTGCGATGGCGAAAGCCGTCGCACTCTGATCGCCGGTGATCATCACCGTGCGCACGCCGGCGCGATGAAGCTGCTTGAGCGCCGGCGCGACGCTGGCGCGAATGGGATTGGCCATGCCGGCGAGGCCAAGCCATGCGAGCTCACGTTCGTCGCGGGGATCGCCGCCGCTTTCGCCGACCGCGACGCCGAGCACGCGCAGCGCGTCCCCGGCCATGCGCTCATTGGCCTTGAGAATGGCTCTGCGCGCCGCGTCGTCGAGGGGCGCGACGCCAGCGGCGGTCCTGCGCGTGGCGCAGCGCGCGAGCACCTCGACCGGATCGCCCTTGACGCAGAGAATGCGCGCGCCGTCCGCCGCTTCGTGGAGCGTGCTCATCCGCTTGCGGCCTTCGCCGCGCGCCACATAAGCAACTGTTGAAGCAGACCGACGCAGCGCGACGGGATCCACTCCCATCGCCACGCCCGCTTCAATCAGGGCGGTTTCCGTCGGCGTCCCGTCAATTTGCCAACCGATTCCTGCGGGCCCGACGCCGGCGTCGCTGCAGAGCGTCGCCACTTCAAACAGGCGCCGCGCAATGGCGATGGTTTCGGCGGGCGCCTCGGCGCCGTCGCGCAACAGGCGGCCGCATCGCAGCTCGAAGGCGGCGCCGTCCGTGTGAACGCTGACCGTCGCCATGCGGTTCTCGGTCAGCGTGCCGGTCTTGTCGAGCCCGATCGCTTCAATGGCCCCGAGCGTCTCAACGGCGTCGATCTTGCGCACCAGCACCTTTCGCTTGCGCATGTCCTGCACGCCGAGAGCGAGCGTGGTGGTTGCGACGGCGGGCAGCCCTTCGGGAATAGCCGCCACAGCAAGCGAGATCGCGCTGCGCAAAGTGGGAACAAGCCCGCGCCCGGGCGATGTCCCGACCGATGTTGAAATAGGAGGAGCGGCGTTGCTCACCTTGAGCTTGTAGGCTCGGGGTGCTGATTCCACGGAAGGAAAGCAACGCCATGAACAAAGCTATCACATCGACGGCGA
>VGEB01000045.1 GCA_016869435.1 Alphaproteobacteria bacterium
AAAAATCCGGTCTGCCGGTCTATCGTTCGGAAGTTGGACATCCACAGTCGCTCGTGGTCCGGTGGGAATCAACGAGCCGATTCTAAACCGAACCATCGCGCCGTGTTTAAGTCCGACAAGCTGCTAGCCTACCGTCCGCGCAGAGCGTTAAGAACCTTTAGGCTGGCGCGGCCGTTGCGCTCAAGGCCGACGCGCGCCTGGAAGTCGGCGATGGCCTCTTTGGTTTTCGTGCCGATCACCCCGTCGGAATCGCCGACGTCGTAACCGCTGCGCGTCAGGAGCGCCTGCAATTCGCGGCGCTCGGCGCGCGACAGGCCAGGATCGTCGGTCGGCCACGGCGTCTGGATGCCCGGCCGGCCGCGTAGCATGTCGGAAAGGACGCAGATCGCCAGCGCGTAGGATTCGGCTGCGTTATAGGCGTAGACCGCATCGAAATTCTTCGTCACGAGAAACGCCGGTCCGTTTCGCCCGGCGGGCAGCAGCAGCGCTGCGGACCCTTCGCCCAACCCGGAGCCGTCGAGCCGCGTCACGCCGCGCGACTGCCAGAATCCCATCGATTGGCGATGCGTCCGCCCGCTGGGTCCGGAATAGCCCTCCGGCAGCCGAACTTCGAATCCCCAGGGCATGCCGGAACGCCAGCCGCTCTTGCGCAAATAATTGGCCGTCGAGCCGAGCGCGTCGGCCGCCGAACTCGCGATATTGCGCCTGCCGTCGCCGTCGAGATCGACGGCCTTGGTAAGAAAGGTCGACGGCATGAACTGCGTATGGCCGAAGGCGCCCGCCCATGAGCCGTAAAACTCCTCCGGCGCGATGTCGCCGCTGTCGAGAATTTTCAGTGCGGCGACGAATTCCTTGCGCCAATAGTCGTTGCGGCGCGGCGCTTCGCAGGCGAGCGTCGCGAGGCTCTGCACGACCGGGCGCTTGCCGAAACTCTTGCCGAAGTCGGACTCGACGCCCCACACCGCGACGACGGTCGGCGCGTCGACGCCAAAGCGGCTCTCCGCGGCTTGCAGCGCGCGGGCATGCTGGCGCAGCATCACGCGTCCCTCGTCGACGCGATCCTCGTCGACAAGGCCGGCGATATAGTCCCAGATCGGCGTCGTGAACTCTGGCTGCTTGTCCATGAAGCTCACGGCGTCATTGGGGGTCAGCCCGTTCGTCGCGGAAGCGATGGTCTGCTGACTGACGCCGGCGCCGGCAGCGGCGGCGCGCAGGCCGGAGAGGCAACCGGACCAATCGGCGCGAGCCGGCGCGACCGCCAGCAGGAGGGCGGCCAGCGCCGCGAAAAGATGATTGGGCCTCATGGCGCAAAACCTAGCCGAAAGAGGCGGCTTTTTCATGAGCCGCGATCATGCGGCGCTACGTCACTGGCAAATGCGCCGCGGCTGGAAGCCAACGACGACGCCAAATTCGTCGAAGACCGGACGGCGCTCCACCCAGCAGGCAGGCGGCGGCGCAACATAGACGGGCGGAGGCGCATAGACGACAGGCGGCGCGGAATTGGCGAGCGCGCCGCCGGTGATCGCCCCGAGCGCGAACCCGCCAATGCCTGCCGCGATGGCGGGCCCTGCGGAATCGGCGCGCGCCGGCGCGACCGGCGTCATCGCGGCGGCGCCAAACGCCAGGGCCGCTGAAAGCGTCGCGATAGTTCTGCGCATCAAAAAACTCCCAAAACGGACGAGCCGCAATCCGCGCAGGCGTCGCCGGCAGGCTCGCTCGATCGGACAATAGGAGCGATCCCGTGCACGAATCGTTAAAGGCTCGAAGCGCAGCCGCCCGGCTATGAAACTCGAGGCTTGCCAGACGGCGCGGCGGGCGTGGGCTTGACCGGCGAATGCTCGCGCGCGCCTTCGCCCCCGCCCGGCCTGAGCGCCGGCGGATCATTCGCCGCGGGCTCCGGCGCTTTTGCGCGGAACGCGGCGGCCAGCGCCTTGGCTGCGGCGAATTCCTTTGAATCAAGACGCGCGCCAATCTCATCGCGCTTCCTGGCCGCGTCGTCGTCGCCCTGGTCCGCGGCGGCGGAAAACCAGGCATAGGATTGCTGGAGGTTGCGGCTGACGCCAAGACCGCGAGCGTAAAGGATAGCGAGATTGAACTGGCTGTCGCGAAGGCCATACTCGGCCGCCCGCCGGAACCACTCCGCCGCGGCGGCGTAATCCGGCTTGCCGTCGCCGCCCTCGGCGAGCAGCACCGCGTAATTATGCATGGCGCGCGCGTTGCCGGCTTCGGCGGCGCGCTCGTACCACATTCTGGCGCGCGCGTAATCGCGGTCGACGCCTACGCCTTTTTCATAGAGGGAGCCCAACCGAAATTGCGCCGGCGCCAATCCTCTCTCGGCGGCTCTTTCGAACCATTTCGCGGCGGCGTTGGCGTCGCGCGGGGCCCCGCGGCCCTCCGCGAAGCGCGCCCCCAGTTCATATTGGGCGGCCGGCTGGCCTTCCTCTGCGAGGCGCTTGATCGCCGCCAAAGCGTCGCCGGAAGATGGCGTCTCGATGGTTCCCGTGGGCGTCGGATCGATATTGCTCTGCGCAGCCAAGGTCGGCGCCTTGGCCCCTTTAGGGCCGAGCGCCAATTCCGGCGACGGCAGGGTCCGAACCGCCTTGGCGGGCGCCTTCGCCTCCTGTTGCCTAGGCGCCGGCCCGAGGGTCAACCCGCCTTCGCCCCCCAGACGCGCGACCTGATAGGCGGCGATCATCAGCATGACCGCGCCTAAACCTAGTAGTAGCGGCCGCTTGCGATCCTGAATGGCGGCGCCGAGCTTGACGACTGTCCCGCCTCGCGCCTTTTCTTGATCGTGAGCGGTTCCGGAGGGACGCGCCGCTTCGGCCGGCTCGGCGTCCGCCTCAGCCGCAGGCGGTTGCGCGGCGCGGCGCGCGGCGGCGATGAACTCCGACTGCACCGACGCGCGATGCGCCGCTTGATCATGCGGCGCAAGGAAAGGCTCTTGCCGGTCGCCGCCAGCCGGAAGCAGGAATTCCAGCGGATCGACCGACGCGCGGTTCTCGCCTTCAGCGCTTTGGCCAATGGGCTCGCGCATGTCTTCTGCGAGCCCTTTCGCGCGGCCCGGCGCTGGTTCCGGCGCAGCGCCGCGGATGTCGCAAAGGTCCCCGTCAGACCCGCCAAGACGAATGACGATGCGCTTGAGAGTTTGATGGACTGCAGTCAGCGTCTCATCGGCGCGCGCGCCGCTCGCGACGCCTGTATCGATTCGTTCCAGCCGTTGCGACAAGGCCCCGATCTGAGTTTCGAGCGACTTCAGCGCCTCGGCGTCCATCGCCGAACCTGCCGAGTGACTCATTCGCTCTGCGAGCGACTCGACGAGAACCGCAAGCTCGCGCTCTCTCTTCTCGGCGCGCGCGCCGTCTTCGAGTCGTTGCGCGAATGCGGCCTGCATTTGGTCGAGTCGCTCGACGATTTCGTCGAGCGAGCTATTCTGCCCGATCGACCGCGGCGCGAAGACGAGATCATCAAAGCGATCAATCTTGAACGAGAGCTGGGCAAGCTCTCGTTCGATCGCCTGCAGATCGAAATGGCGCGCATCGGAAGCAAGCGACGCGTCGATCTTGCTGTCCAATGCGCGCAGCAAATCCTCGACGGCGGCGAGATGCGCCAGGTCGCCGGCGCCCGCACGCTTTTCCATCCGCTCGGCGACCGCCTGGCGAAGCTGATCGACATGCTGGGCCAAATCGGAGAATTGCTGCTCGCGGTTCGAGTCCGCGATCATCGCTTCGATGCGCGCGAGCGATTGGGTCGGCGCGCTTTCCGCGATGCGCGACTCGAGAAAATCGAACCGCCGACCAATCTCCTCGAAATCCGAGGCGCGACCGCCGCTTTCCAGTGCGGAATCCATCTTTTTGGCGAGCGTCTCGCCGAGCGCGTCAATACGTCCGCCAAGTTCGTCGAACCACATCGCAGCCGATTTCTCGGCAACGGCGTCAAGTTTCTGCGCGAGACGGTCGAGCCGGCTGTTGAAGCTGTCGAAACCTTTGGCCATTTCCGCGCCGAGGACGGCGCGGATCGCTTTGAGCGCTTCGCCGAGACCCGCGCCGGGAACGTCGCGTGACAGCGTTAGCGCGTCGACTCGCTGCGTAACGTCAATAATGCGCGTTTCGATCTTCTCGAGCGGCAACGGCCGCGCCATCAGAGCGGTCAGCTGCGCCTTGATTTCGTGCGTTTCGCGCGCGAGATCGCGCACCGCCGAAGCATTCGCGGCGTTCCCTGCTTGCAGTTTCTCCAGCCTGACGCCAATCGTCTCGACGTCAGCGCGCAGATTGCGCACGATCGGGGTCGGATCGAGATCTTCGATCACGGGACGCAATTCGCCAATGATTCTTTCGGCCGGCGCGAGCGCTTCGTCGGAAACGCCCCGCGCGCGTTGCGTCTCGATGCGCTGGCCCAGATCGTTGATCGCCGTTTCGATGGCGACGACCGATGCGCGCGGCGCGAGCTCTCCAAGCGCCTGCGTCATGTCGCGGATTTCACGGCGAATGTTTTCGATTTGTCGCATCGTCACGAGCTGCTGGTCGCCGCGCTCGGCGGCCCCCTCGCGAAAACTGTCCAGGCTTTGCGTGACGCTCACGACAGCGCGCTGCAGTTCCTCGAAGCGTGACCCGGACTCGGGCTCCAACCCGGCGGGCGCGATATCGCCCGTCCACGACTCCGCTCTCACTTCTCGCCGCCGCATGAGATCTTCGTTCAGGCGACGCGCAATATCCGCGAGATCCTGATCGAGTCCGCTCGACGCCTTCATCAAGTATCCCGCACGATCCTCGGCCGACAGCCGCGTGAGCTGCGATTCAATCTCCGCCAGCGCGTCGCGGATGGGCCGGGCCTCCTGCCTTGTGGTCGACGCCGGCGCTTCTCCGACGGAAAGTTTTGCCTTCCGATGCCCGGATTCGCGCTTCTCGTCGCGCCGTTCGGCATCCGAACGGCTCCGATCAGGGAATTTCGCCTTGCTCATATGGTTGCCTGGCGGGACCGACCCGTACGAATTGGAACAAAGATGCTGTTCAACCGACGCAGACGCACGAATCGGGAGATCTGTCGGCGCGCTCCCGCCGACGGCTGCGACTCTCCGTCAGTCAAGGTAAAGAAGGGGTTAAGGCGAGGTCCTGAACCCCGAAGATCATCGGGCTTTCGTCGCGTCATCGCGCGAAGTTGGTCGGCGCGGCTCGCTTGCGCCCGCGGCGACGCCTCTCTACCTATGACGCAGCCCGAGCGAATCGCGGCGCGCCGACGCAACCCCAAGCGCCGGCCTGCAAGGAGGCGTTGATGCCGAGCTACAAGGCGCCTGTCGACGACACCCTGTTCCTCTTAAATGACGTCTTGAATTTTCAGCGTTTCGGCAATCTGCCAGGCTTCGCGGACGTGACCCCGGATGTCATGTCGCAAATCCTTCTTGAGGCCGGAAAGCTTTGCGAAGAGGCGCTCGCGCCGCTCAATCAGTCTGGCGACGAAAAGGGCTGCGTGCGCCACGGGGACGCTTCCGTCTCCACCCCGCCGGGCTTCAAGGACGCGCATGACGCTTTCGCTCAAGGAGGCTGGATCAGCCTCGCCGTCCCCGAGGAATATGGCGGACAGGGCCTCCCCTATACGCTGTCGATGGCGATGAACGAATTCGCCTCATCGGCGAACATGTCCTTCGCCATGTATCCCGGCCTGACCCAAGGCGCGCTCGCCGCTCTCCTGCGCCATGGCAGCGACGAGCAGAAGAAGCTTTACGTGCCCAAGATGGCGGAAGGCCGATGGTCGGGCACGATGAATCTGACCGAGCCGCAATGTGGCACTGATCTCGGACTGCTGACGACCAAGGCGACGCCGCGGGACGACGGCTCCTATTCGATCACGGGACAAAAAATCTTCATCTCCGCCGGCGAGCATGATCTGACTGAAAACATCGTGCATCTGGTGCTGGCGCGCATCGAGGGCGCCCCTGCCGGCGTCAAGGGCATTTCGCTCTTCATCGTGCCGAAGTTTCTCGTCAACGGCGATGGCGGACTCGGTCCGCGCAATGGCGTGTCCTGCGGCTCCATCGAAGAGAAAATGGGCATCCACGGCAATTCGACCTGCGTCATGAATTACGACGGCGCGCAAGGCTTTCTCGTCGGCGAAGCCAATCGCGGACTGAATGCGATGTTCGTGATGATGAACGAGGCGCGGCTCGGCGTCGCCATGCAGGGACTTGCGCTCTCTGAGGTCGCCTATCAGAACGCGGTTCAATACGCCAAGGATCGCCTGCAAGGCCGCGCGCTTTCAGGCCCGAAGAATCCGAGCAAGGCCGCCGACCCGATCATCGTGCATCCCGACGTGCGGCGCATGCTGCTCGAGATCAAGGCCTTCAACGAGGCGGCGCGCGGCTTTGCGCTTTCCGCCGCGCTCGACAGCGACATTGTGCATCGTTCGGACGACCCCGCCTCGCGCCAAGCGGCGGAAGACCGGCTTGGCCTGCTGACGCCCGTGCTAAAGGGCGTGCTCACCGACATGGGATTCGAGAACACCGTGAAGGCCCAGCAGGTCTTTGGCGGCCACGGCTATATTCGCGAATGGGGCATGGAACAGTTCGTGCGCGATTCGCGCATCGGCATGATCTACGAAGGCGCCAATGGCATTCAAGCGCTCGACCTTGTCGGCCGCAAGCTGCCGCGCGACGGCGGCCGCGCGATCATGACTTATTTCAAGGATACGACGGAATTCTTGGCCCCGCTCGAATCCGACGAGGCGATGAAGCCCTTCGCCGCGCCCGTGAAGTCGGCGCTCGACGATCTGCAAAAGGCGACGATGTGGCTGATGCAGAACGCCATGGCCAAGCCCGACAATGCCGGCGCCGCTTCCTACGACTATATGCATCTCTTCGGCCGCGTCGCGCTCGGCGTGAGCTGGGTGAAGATCGTGCAGGCGGCGATGGCGAAAAAGGCGCAAGAACCTCACGAGGCGTCGCGTATGGACGCAAAGCTATTGACGGCGCGCTTCTATATGGAGCGCATGCTTCCTGAAACGCGTCTGCGCCTCGCGCGGATTTCAACCGGCGCCGACACGATGATGTCGCTCGCCGAGGAGATGTTCTGAGAGCGGTCGGAATTCGGCAGTCGGCAATTGTCATCTTCTGCTGCCGAATCCCGACCGCCGACTGCCCCTACAGGAGACTAAATGCCCGACGCTTTTATCTACGACGCCGTCCGCACGCCGCGCGGGCGCGGCAAGCGGGATGGTTCGCTGCATGAGGTCTCCTCGCTCGGCCTCGCCGTCACCGCGCTGCAGGCGATCAGGGAGCGCAATGGGCTCGAAGGGCCGGAGATCGACGACGTGATTCTCGGCTGCGTCGATCCGGTCGGGGAAGCGGGCGGCGACATCGCCCGCGCCGCGGCGATTTCATCAGGCTATTCGTTCAAAGTGCCAGGCGTGCAGATCAACCGCTTCTGCGCCTCCGGCTTGGACTCGGTGAATTTCGCCGCCGGCGAGATCATGTCCGGCCAGCACGATCTTGCGATCGGCGGCGGCGTCGAGAGCATGAGCCGCGTCGGCATCGGCGCCTCCGGCGGCGCCTGGCCGGTCGATCCGACGATCGCCATCCCCTCCTATTTCATGCCGCAGGGCGTCTCCGCCGATCTCATCGCGACGAAATACGGCTTCTCGCGCGACGACGTCGACGCCTATGCCGTGCAGTCGCAACAACGTGCGGCGACAGCCTGGGCGGAAGGGCGCTTCAAACATTCGATCGTTCCGGTGAAGGACGTGAACGGGATCACGCTGCTCGACCGCGACGAACATATGCGGCCCGCCACCGATATGCAGGCGCTCGCCGCCCTAAAGCCGTCCTTCGCCTTTTACGCTGAGCAGGGCGGCTTCGACGCGGTCGCCATTCAGGCGCATCCCGAGATCGAGAAGCTGAATTACGTGCATCACGCCGGCAATTCGTCGGGCATTGTCGACGGCGCCGCGGCGGTGCTCGTCGGCTCGAAAGAAGGCGGCGAGAAGCACGGACTGAAACCTCGCGTGAAGATTCGCGCCTATGCCAATATCGGCTCCGAGCCCGCGCTGATGCTGACCGGACCTGTCGATGTGACGAACAAGGTGCTGAAACGGGCCGGCATGAACATCGAGGACATCGATCTTTTCGAGGTGAACGAGGCCTTCGCCGCCGTCGTGCTGCGCTATCTCCAAGCTTTCGACCTTGATCCGGCGAAGGTCAATGTCAATGGCGGCGCCATCGCCATGGGCCATCCGCTTGGCGCGACCGGCGCGATGCTGATGGGAACCGCGATCGACGAATTGGAGCGCACGGGAAAATCCACCGCGCTCGTCACGCTCTGCATCGGCGCCGGCATGGGCACGGCGACGATCGTGGAGCGGGTTTAAAGGTTGCAACGTTTCCTCGCCCTTCGAGACACGAGCTTCGCTCGCTCCTCAGGGTGAGGAAACGTTTCGAACCTCATCCTGAGGAGCACGCGCAGCGGGCGTCTCGAAGGACGAGGTTCAAAAAAGGCTGAAAATCTTTCGGAGACGAAACAATGAACCTCGTCAATTTCCGCTTCGAGACCGGCGCCGACGGCGTCGCGCTTGCGACCTGGGACATGCCCGAGCGCACGATGAACGTCATCACCCCGGAAGTGATGGACGAGCTGGAGACGATCATCGACGCGGTCGTCGCCGACCCCAACGTCAAGGGATGCGTCATCGCCTCGGGCAAGAACGCCTTCTCCGGTGGCGCCGATCTCACCATGCTGCAGCATGGCGCCGCGCAATACGCCAAGGCGCTGAAGGAACAAGGCGAAGACGCGGCGAACAAGCAGTTCTTCGAATTTTCGCGCCGATTGTCGTTGCTCTACCGCAAGCTGGAGACCTGCGGCAAGCCATTTGCGGTCGCCATTCACGGCGTGTGTCTTGGCGGCGCTTTCGAGCTCGCGCTCGCCTGCCACTATCGCGTGATGGCGGATGACGAGAAAACCAAAGTCGGCCTGCCGGAAATCAAGGTCGGGCTCTTTCCCGGCGCCGGAGGCACGCAGCGCGTGTCGCGCATCATGCAGACGGGCGACGCGCTTCAATTTTTATTCAGGGGCGATCAGATCAAGCCAAGAGCGGCGCTCGGCGCCAAGCTCGTGCACGAGATCGCGCCGAAAGCGGAAATCGTCGATCGCGCCCGCGCCTTCATCGTCAGTGGCGGCAAGGCGCAGGCGCCTTGGGACGTGAAGGAGTTCAAGAATCCTTCCGGAAAAGTGTTCTCGCCGACCGGCATGATGATCTGGCCCGCCGCCAATGCCATCTATCGTCGCGAAACCTACGACAATTATCCCGCCGCCAAGGCCATTCTCCACGCCGTCTATGAAGGGCTGCAACTGCCGATGGATCAGGCGCTGACGGTCGAGTCGCGCTGGTTCGCGCATATTCTGCGTTCGAAGGAAGCGGCGGCGATGATCCGTTCGCTGTTTCTCTCGAAGAACGAATTGGACAAGGGCGCGCATCGGCCCAAGACCGTCGGCCCGACCAATCTCAAGAAAATCGGCATTATCGGCGCCGGCTTCATGGGCGCTGGCGTGGGCTATGTCTCGGCGCTCAACGGCCTCGACGTCGTACTCATCGATCGCGATCAGGAAAGCGCCGACAAGGGCTTCGCGACGATCGACAAGCTGATTTCGAGTTCCGTGAGCAAGGGCCGCGCTACGGCCGCCGACAAGGACGCGCTGATGGCGCGCGTCGTCGCCACCACGGATTACGTCGCGCTCAAAGGCTGCGACCTCGTGCTCGAAGCGGTGTTCGAGGATCGCGCCGTAAAGGCGGAAGCGACCAAGCGCGCGCAGGATGTCGTCGGGGGCGATGTGATCTTTGCGTCAAACACATCGACCCTCCCGATCACCTCGCTCGCGGAAACCGCACAGAAACCCGAGAACTTCATCGGCATCCATTTCTTCTCACCGGTTGAAAAAATGCTGCTGGTTGAAGTGATTCTCGGCAAGAAGACCGGCGACCGCGCGCTCGCCACCGCGCTCGATTTCGTTCGCATCATCAAGAAGACGCCGATCGTCGTCAACGACTCGCGCGGCTTCTTCGCCAATCGCTGCGTGCTCAATTATGTTCGCGAAGGGCAGATCATGCTCGTCGACGGCGTGCCGCCGGCGATGATCGAAAACGTCGCCCGTATGGCGGGCATGCCGGTCGGACCTCTCACGCTTAATGACGAAGTTGCGCTCGATCTCGGGTGGAAAATCCTGCAGGCGACGAAGAAGGACCTCGGCGAGGGCGCGGTCGATCCTGCGCAGGAGCGCGTGCTGCGCTTCATGGTCGAGGACAATGGCCGCTTCGGCCGCAAGAACGGCAAGGGCTTTTATGACTATCACGCCAGTGGAACGAAAAGCCTGTGGCCCGGCCTCTCGGCCTTAGCGCAGAAGGAGCTCGATCCCGACACGCTCGACGTCGCGCAGATGAAGGAGCGCTTTCTCGTCACCCAGGCGGTCGAAGCGGCGCGCGCCATGGCTGAGGGCGTCGTTACCGATCCGCGCGAGGCCGATGTCGGCTCCATTCTCGGGTTCGGCTTCGCGCCTTTCACCGGCGGCGTCATTTCCTACATTGACGGCATGGGCGCCAAGGCCTTCGTTGCGCTGTGCGATAAGCTCGCCGCGACGTACGGGCCTCGCTTCGAGCCGCCGCAATTGCTGCGCGAGATGGCGGCGAAGGGCGAAACCTTTTACGGACGCTTCATGCCGCAAAAATTGGCGGCGTGATCACCATCGGCGTAGCAGCCTTGGTGCGTCCAGACATTCGCATCGATCTCGGGCGGGCCCGAGGATCGAAGCCGCCTCCAAGGGACAAAAGGTCATGGGTGACGCGCCCTGCGAGCGGCGCCATCACTTTCTTGCCGGACATGACAGAGGCGCATACGAAGGGTAAAAGACAAGCGGGCGTGTAGATTAGAAATTGTGCGCCCATGCCCGGAACTGTTAATGCCGATCTTCGCGCTTCCCTTTCCAGTCATCGATCCTGTCGCCGTTAATATCGGGCCCGTGCCGCTCCGCTGGTACGCGTTCGCCTATATCGGCGGCTTCGTCTTCGGCTGGCTCGGCATGCGCGCGCTCGTCGCGAACGATTCGCTCTGGAGGCGCGGCCAGCCGCGGCCGACCCGGGAGTCGCTTGACGATCTTCTCGTCTTCGTCGCTTTCGGCGTGATTATCGGCGGGCGCCTTGGCCATGTGCTGATCTACGATCCGGCCTTCTATTTCGCGCATCCCATGGAAATTTTTCAAACATGGAAAGGCGGCATGGCGTTCCATGGCGGCCTGATCGGCGCGATGATCGGCATGTTGCTTTACGCCCGCCGCAGCGGCGTTCCGCTGCTGACCGTAAGCGACATATGCGCGGCGGTGGCGCCGATCGGCCTCTTCTTTGGGCGCATCGCCAATTTCATCAAACCGGAGATGTGGGGTCGGGAAACCGACGTTCCCTGGGCGATGGCGTTTCCGGACGCTGGCGACGTATTGCGCCATCCCAGCCAGCTTTATGAAGCCGGTCTCGAAGGCGTCGCGCTCGGCGCGCTGCTGTTGTTCGCCATACGGCGCGGCGCGCTCAAACAGCCGGGACTCATCACCGGACTTTTCGGCGTCGGTTATGGGCTCGCGCGCATTTTCTGCGAATTCTTTCGCGAACCCGATCCGGTGCAGGAAGCGCTTCCCAATGGCTTGACCATGGGCATGCTCCTCTCTGCGCCGCTTGTTTTACTTGGCGCCGCCGCGATCATGTTCGCGCTGCGCCCGAGGAGCGCAACCGCATGAGCGCCTTGAAGAGAGAGATCGTCGAGATGATCGCTCACGACGGTCCCATCACGCTCGAGCGCTACATGTCGCTCTGCCTCACTCATCCCCGCTACGGCTATTACATGACCCGCGATCCTTTTGGCGCCGACGGAGACTTCGTCACAGCGCCGGAGATCAGCCAGATGTTCGGCGAATTGCTCGGCGTCTGGGTCACCGAAGCCTGGCGCGCGGCGGGCGGACCGCCGCAGGCGCGGCTTGTCGAGCTCGGACCGGGCCGCGGCACCTTGATGTCGGACATGCTGCGCGTCGCGCCGATCGCGCCGAACTTCTTTTCCGCCGTCTCCGTGCATCTTGTCGAAACCAGTCCGGTTCTGGGCGAGGCGCAACGCCAGACGTTAACCCGGGCGACCAAGCCCGCGCAGTGGCATTTGGATTTCGCCGAGACGCCGCCGGGGCCCGCCTTTATCATCGCCAATGAGTTTTTCGACGCGTTGCCTGTCAGGCATTTTGTCAAGACCGCCAGCGGCTGGCGCGAACAACTCGTCGGGCTCGACGCCGAAGGCGGACTCGCCTTTGGACTGTCCGATCAGATCGAGACGACGCTCAACGTTCCGGCGCGCGAAGGATCGATCATCGAAGTCAGCGCCATGAGTCAGAAGCTGATCGGCGACATTGCGGCGCGGCTTGTCGCCGAAGGCGGCGCCCTCCTGCTCATCGACTATGGCTATGAGCAGACGTCGCTCGGCGACAGTCTTCAGGCCGTTTCGCGTCACGCCTATGTCGATCCGTTGGCCGCGCCGGGAGAGGCGGACCTGACGGCGCACGTCGATTTCGCCGCTCTGGCGCGCGCCGCCCGCGCCCGCGGCGCCAAAGTGATGGGTCCCGTGACGCAAGCGCATTTTCTTTTGCAGCTTGGCATCGAACGCCGCGCCGAGACCTTGTCGAAAAAGGCGACGCCTGAGCAGGCGCAATCGATCGTCGACGCCTTCGAACGTCTTACCGGAGTCGACGACGCGCGACGTCAGATGGGCCGACTGTTCAAAGTTATGGCGGTGACTCATCCGGATATGCCCGACCTGCCCGGATTTTTCGGGTAACATGGGCGCGATGACCCTCGAAACGCTTGCGCTCACCGCGCGAAATCTCAGCCTGCCCGGCGTTCGCCACGCCTTTTTCACCCGTGAAGGCGGCGTCTCCGAAGGAGTCTACGCATCGTTGAACGGCGGCGTCGGCTCACGCGACGCCTCGCCTCGCGTCGCCGAAAATCGCGCCCGGATGGCCGCGCGCCTTGGCGTCGAGGCCGAACGTCTGCTGGTGCCTTTTCAGATACATTCCGCGGAGGCGCGCGCCGTACGCCAGCCTTGGAGCGCTGATGCGCGACCACGATGCGACGGCATGGTCACGACGGAGGTCTCGCTCGCGCTCGGCGTCACCGGCGCCGATTGCGGCATGCTGCTCTTCGCGGACGTGAAGGCGGGCGTCGTCGGCGCCTGTCACGCCGGCTGGAAAGGCGCGCTCGGCGGCGTGATTGAAGCGACCGTTACGGAACTGGAAACGCATGGCGCGCGCCGCGCCGACATCCATGTCGCGCTCGGACCGGCGATCGGCGCGACGAGCTATGAAGTCGGTCCGGAATTCGTCGCGCGTTTTCGCGAAGCGGATGAGGCCTTCGCGCGATTCTTCACGCCCACGGCCCGCGACGGCCATGCGACTTTCAATCTGCCAGGCTATATTGCGTCGCGGGTCGAAGCGCTCAACGTCGCGTCATTCGAGGACCTCGGCGTCGACACCTACGCGGATGAAGCGCGTTGCTTCAGCTACCGCCGCAGCGTTCACCGACATGAGCCGGATTACGGTCGGCTCGTCTCGGCGATTGCGCTGACAGACCGAATCGGTTCCTGAACGCCGGCCACGCTACTTCGTCGCGTAGCTGAACAGCATCGCGTGCGGCAGCCCGCGCGGCGGGGCCGGGAACGGCGCAGCGCGGCGCACGGCGGCGAGCGCGGCGGCGTCGAGATCTGGCGCGCCGCTCGGCTGCTGCACTGCCTGATGGGTGAGATTACCCATCTCATCGATGTAGAATACGACCGCGCCCCTGCCTACCGCGCCGCTCCCCCTCACGCGCGGCGGAATATGCATGTGCGGCATGATGAGGCCGTAGAGGATCGAGAGATAGGTGGTTTTCGCGTGGCCGCCGCCGACCGGCGACGGCTTGGGCGGCGCCGCCAGCTTATAGTCGGGTATCGGCGCGAGCGCCGCGAGCTGATCGGCGATCGAGTTGGCCTCGCCTTTCTTCACCGTGCCTTTCTCATTGGGGTCAGGCTTCTCCTGCGGTTTCTTTTCGGGCGCGGCCTGCTCGATGATCTCGGCGTCGCTCTTGTCCTCGACCGGCGCGTCCTTGGTTTCTTCCGGCGCTTTCGCCTTTCCCGCTTCGTCCTCGCCGTCCTTCATGCCCTGCGGCTTCTCGTCCTTGGGCGTGATGTTTTCCTTTTCGGGCGCGTTTTTCGGCGTCTTGAGCTCTTTCAGCTCCGGCGCGCTCACGTCGGACTTGGTCTTGCTTTCAGCCTCCGGGGCGTCGAAGGCCGGCTTTTCGTCTTCCGCCGGCGGTGGAGGCGGCGGAGGCTTTTGCTGCTGCTGTTGCTTCTCAGGCGGCTTTTCCGGCTCGGGAGGCGGCGGCTCCTCCTGCTTTGGCGCGGGCGGCGGCTCGTTGATCACCTCGACCGGGATTTCCTCGGCGACGGGCGGCGCTTCCCGAGCGAGGCGCCAGTCCTGCCAGAGCAAGAAGGCAAGCACGCAGATATGCGCCAGGAGGCACAGCAGGAGAAAGGTGACAAAGCGCGAGCGTATGCCGACGGCACGGCGCCGCCGAAGGGATTCGACTGCCAAGGCCCCGCTGATGGCGCGTTGTCCGCTGCTGTCATTCATCAGTTTAGAAAGCCGCGCTTAAGCGACGCCGCTGCTTGCATATTCAGTCTGAGTAGATGATCGGGCCGCGCCACGCCGCAAATTATAGCCCCCTTTGGACAAAAACGCGCCCCCGCAAAAGGAGGAGCCTTTTGCCGCATTTATCAATGCTCGGAGACGCTGCTATATAAGAAATTACTAATCTATTCGACCTTCGAAGGC
The DNA here is from genome assembly GCA_016869435.1 of Alphaproteobacteria bacterium. Taxonomy (GTDB): domain Bacteria; phylum Pseudomonadota; class Alphaproteobacteria; order Rhizobiales; family Beijerinckiaceae; genus Methylocystis. Next base: position 14,868 of record VGEB01000045.1, read on the forward strand.
GGTAAGGGAGTTGCATGGCGGGCTTTCACCGATTGTCGCGTCGGGGATTTTTGCTCGGCGCCTGCGCAGCGGCTGTCGGCGCGCCGGCGGCCTACGGACAGGGCCATGCGATGCGCCGCATCGCCCCCAACCGGGCGTCCGACTCCTTCAATCCAGACGTCGAACTCGAACTGATCTGCAAGTGCGATGTGAAGTCGATTCTGACCGGCAGGCCCACCCGGGTATGGTGTTATATCGGCAATCTCATTAAAGGCCCGCAGAACGCGCTGACGGAGCTGCCTGACACTTATCTGGGCCCGCTGCTGCGTTTCGCCGCAGGACAGAAGGTCCGCATTCGGCTGCGAAACGAACTGCCGGAAGCCACGATCACGCATTGGCACGGGCTGCACGTGCCGATGCTGATGGACGGCCATCCGACGACGGCGATCGATCCGGGCGAAACTTACGTCTACGAATTCGAGATCCGTAATCGCGCCGGGATGTATTTCTACCATCCGCACACCCACGAAAAGACAGCGACCCAGGTCTATCGCGGTCTTGCCGGCGCGATCATCGTCGAAGACGAGGAGGAACGCGCGCTCGGACTGCCTTCCGGCGAGTTCGAAATTCCTCTCGTCATCCAGGATCGATCGTTCGACGGCGACAATCAGCTCGCCTACGGCGGCGATATGCATACGAGCATGTTCGGCTTTTACGGTGATCGCGTGCTCGTCAACGGACGATGTAATTTCGCGTTCGACGTCGCGAGCCGTCCTTATCGTCTGCGGATTCTCAACGGCTCGAACGCGCGCATTTACAAGTTGTGCTGGGACGATCGCACGCCACTGACAGTGATCGGCGTCGATGGCGGACTTTTGGAACAGCCTGAGACGCGCCCCTATGTGATGCTCGCGCCCGCCGAGCGCGTCGATCTCCTCGTCGATTTCGGCGGCCGTCGGCAGGGTTCGCAAATGACGATGCTGAGCGGAGAATTCTACGGTCTGATCCCGCCGATGGCGCAACGCATGATGGGCGGCGATCTTGCGATGGGGGAGGAATTCCCCCTGTTTACGGCCAAGGTGACAAGAGCCTCAAGCGATACATGGAAGCCGCCGGAGAAGCTCTCGACGATTAGGCGTTTGCGCAGGGAGCAAATCGCCAATCTCGACGATCCGATACCGATCGCCATCACTATGGCGGGCATGGCGATGCTTCTGAACGGCCGCCCCTATGGTCATGACGATATACAGCCGCGCGAGCGCATTCCCGTCGACACGGCGCAGCTCATCGAAATTTTCTCCGCCCGCGGCGACGCCGGCATGGGCCATATGGGGATGATGGGCGGCCGCATGATGCGCGGCGGCATGGGTATGGGCGGCATGGGTATGGGCGGGGGCATGATGGGAATGATGTCGATGGCCCATCCGATCCATCTGCATGGTCAGCAATTCGAGATTATTGAGCGCAGCTTCGATGGCGACGAGAACGCCTACGACTCCATTCGCCACGGCTTCATTGACAGCGGCCTAAAGGACACCGTGCTCGTCGCGCCGGGCGAACGCCTGCGAATCGTCAAGCCGTTCAGCGATTTCAAGGGCCGCTTCATGTATCATTGCCACAACCTCGAACATGAGGACGCGGGCATGATGCGCGAGTTCTCGGTGGAGTAGAGCAACTTCACACCGCTTCACGCGCACGAGCAGATGAAAGCAATTCAGCTGACGCATGCATTTCCGGTCGGGCCTGGGCCCGACCGGGAATGATTTTGCGTGAGTTAATGCTGCATCCCGCCCATGCCGCCCATGCCGCCGCCGGAATGCGACATGCCGCCCATTCCGCCCATCATGCCACCCATGCCGCCGCCCATCATGTCGCTCATCGACTTGCCGACCTTCATGAGGCCGGTCAGCGTTTCATTGGCGGTCTTCTTCTGCTCATCGCTCAAGATAGTGAACAGCGACTCGATCGCAGCCTTCTGCACGCGCACGATCTCAAGATGATCCACCATGTGGTTCTCCATCATCGTGAGCTTGTTCAACACTTCCGATTTGGAATTGTCCATGCGCATATCGGCGGCGTCGCATTTTTGCTTCGCTTTTTGCGCCGCGGCCCGCCACGCCTCGTCGAAGGCGCTCCAGGCGCTCACTTGCGTGTCGGTGAGTTTCAACTCGGCCTTGAGATAGGCGAGGCGCCCATCGACATGTTCGGCGAAGCCGCAAACCATCTTGTTCATCATGCCGCCGCCGGCGTGCGACATGCCGCCCATGCTATCGCCGCCCTTACCGTCGTGGCTCATGCCGCCCATCATGCCGCCCATCATACCGCCCATGCCGCCCATGCCGCCATGGCTCGTGCTGCCCATGCCGCCGCTCTGGCCTCCGCCATGGCCCATGCCCGACATGCCTCCCATCATTCCGCCCATGCCGCCCATGCCGCCATGCCGGCCGGCCTGGCCTTCGTCCGCCTTCCCCGCCTCGCCCTTTCGCTCTTCGGCTTTGCCGGATTCAGCCGAACCCGACTGCGCCTTGCCGGGGTCCGCCCATTGCGTCGGCGCATTGGCGGCGTGCTCCATGGCGCCATGGTCCATCTTGCTATGATCCATCTCGCTATGATCCATGTTGCCATGGTCGCCGCTCTGTTGCGCCTGCACGCCAGAGAGTCCGGCGGCAAGGAATAAAGCGGCGGCGCTCGCCGCAAGTAGTGTTCCGCGCGAGGCGTGTTTTCGCGTCGTCATAGCGCCCTCCCTGGCGATGTTCGTTGCGAGCGCTCCTACCGTCGCGGGCGCGACGGACTTTTTTGTGGAGTTTCGCACATGTGGCGCGCCTAACCGACCATCAGGCGCCTTGATCATCTATAACTTTGCCACAAATCAAGCCATTCGGCGATGCGCAAATCGTCACGCGCGCGTGAATTCGAAAGCGATGGCGTCATCATCATGCAGCGCACAAAGCGGCGGACGCGCGCCCGCCGCTCATTAGTCTAATCAAGGACAATAATCGATGCGATCTACTTTGGCGCTGCAGCGCGTTGAAGAACGCTCGATCTGTTCTTACCGTTTCTCCGACGGCACGTTCGGATTGCGCGCCGCATAGGGGTCCTGGCCGATTGGACGCTGCGCCGCAGCCTCGCGCGGCTTGACGACTTCTTCCTTGTACCCTGGCTGGCCGACGGCCTGAGGCGGCTTCCAATCGCCGGTCGACGCTTGCTCGCCGGCGAAAGCATATCCAGTCAGGGTCGCTGCCGAAGCGAGGGCGACGACGGCGAAAAACTTATAAGCCATGTTTCCTCTCCCTGATGACTTGAATCTCTCCCGCCGCCCACTCTCATAAGCGGCGTGAGGCGCGGACTTCGCGCGCATAAGATGCTATGTTTTCATGTCGCAATTTCTACGGTGATCGTTGCGCCGTTTTGCCGCAGATTTGTTTGCGACAGCGAAAGCATGTGCGCGCCAAGGAGGCGCGGCGACGCTCTTAAGCGGCCTTCTTCTCGGCGATATCGACGAGCGTGCGCAAAATTCGTCGCGTGCCCGCGAGACGCTGTTTCATGGTGTCGAATTCTCGAATGAAAACGACTCGCATGTCGGGACGCACCTTGGCGCTTGTCCCTTGCTCCGCGATAAAACGCACGAGCGCGGCGGGATTGGCGAATTTGTCTTCGCGGAAGGCGATGATGACGCCTTTGGGGCCGGCGTCGATCTTCTCGACATGGGCGCGCCGGCAAAGCGCCTTGATCGCGACGATCTCCAGGAGCTGCTCCACCTCCGGGGGAATCAAGCCGAAACGATCGATCATCTCGGCGGCGAAGGCCTCGATGTCCTGATCCGTTTCGAGCGTCGACAGTCGGCGATAGAGCTGCAGGCGCAACGTGAGATCGGCGACATAATCCTCCGGTATCGTCACCGGCGCGCCGATGGCGATCGTCGGCGACCAGGCTTCCTCCTGGGGCTCTTCGACGCCGGCTTTCAGCAACGCGATCGCGTCGGCGAGCATCTGCTGATACAGCTCATAGCCGACCTCCTTGATATGGCCGGACTGCTCTTCGCCGAGCAGATTGCCGGCGCCGCGAATGTCGAGATCGTGACTCGCGAGCTGGAACCCGGCGCCAAGCGTATCGAGTGACTGCAAGACGTCCAGGCGCTTTTGCGCCTGGGGCGTGATGCTGCGGTTGGCAGGCGTGGTGAACAGCGCGTAAGCGCGCAATTTCGAGCGCCCGACGCGGCCGCGCAACTGGTAGAGTTGCGCAAGGCCGAACATATCGGCCCGCCACACGATGAGCGTATTGGCGCGCGGAATGTCGAGACCCGATTCGACGATGGTCGTCGACAGCAAAATGTCGAACTTTCCATCGTAGAACGCCGACATCTTGTCTTCGAGTTCGCTCGCGCTCATCTGCCCATGCGCGATGACGAATTTCGACTCAGGCGCATTTTCGCGCAGGAACGCCGCGGCCTCTTCGAGGTCCTCGATGCGTGGGCAGACGAAGAAGGCCTGGCCGCCGCGATAGCGCTCGCGCAGAAGCGCTTCGCGCACGATGAGCGGATCGAAGGGCGAAACGAAGCTGCGCACCGCGAGCCTGTCGATCGGCGGCGTCGCGATGATCGAAAGCTCGCGCACGCCGGTCATGGCGAGCTGCAGCGTGCGCGGTATCGGCGTCGCCGAGAGCGTCAGAACATGCACCTCGGCGCGCAGCTCCTTTAAGCGCTCCTTGTGGCCGACGCCGAAATGCTGCTCCTCGTCGATGATGACGAGTCCGAGATCCTTGAAGCTTATGGACTTGCCGAGCACGGCGTGGGTGCCGATCAAAATCTCGATGCGGCCGTCGGTAAGGTCTTTCTTCGTCTCGCGCGCCTCGGCGGCGCCGACCATGCGCGACAGGCGTCCGATTCGCACAGGCAGACCGGCGAAGCGCTCGCTGAAGGTCTTGTAGTGCTGGCGCGCCAGCAAAGTGGTCGGCGCGACGACGGCCACCTGCTTGCCGTTGATCGCTGCACAGAAGGCGGCGCGCAGCGCGACCTCGGTCTTGCCGAAGCCGACGTCGCCGCAAACGAGCCGGTCCATCGGACGCCCGGCGGCGAGATCGTCGAGGGTCGCGTCAATGGCGGCGAGCTGATCCTCGGTTTCATCATAGGGAAAGCGCGCGCAGAATTCGTCGTAGAGGCCTTCCGGCGGCACGAGCTTCGGCGCCTCCCGCAACTGGCGCTGCGCCGCGATCTCGATCAGCCCCTTCGCCATTTCGCGGATGCGATTCTTCATCCGCGACTTGCGGGTCTGCCAACCGGCGCCGCCGAGTCGGTCAAGCTGCGCTTCGGCGTCCTCGCCGCCGTAGCGCGTCAGCAGTTCGATATTCTCGACCGGCAGATAAAGCTTGTCGCCCCCGGCGTAGTGGAGTTCCAGACAGTCATGCGGCGCGCCAGCGGCCGAGATCGTCTCGAGGCCAATGAAGCGGCCGATGCCATGATCGACATGCACGACGAGATCGCCGGCGGAAAGCGCGGCGACTTCGCCGAGGAGATTTTCGTTCGGCTTGCGCGCGCGGCGGCGGCGCACGAAGCGATCGCCGAGAATGTCCTGCTCGCCGACGACCGCATAGGCGTCAGTCTCGAAGCCTCGTTCGATCCCAAGCACGGCGACCGAAACCGTGTGGGACAGCGCTTGGGGAAGCGATGCGACGCGCGGTAAATCCGGCAGGCCGTGTTCGGCAAGCACATGGCCCAGGCGCTCGCAGGAGCCTTCGGACCAGCCCGCGACGACGATTTTCCTGCCCGCGTCACGCAGCGCCTCGACATGGTCGGCGGCGGCTTCGAACACGTTGACGTCGGGCGTATTGCGCTCTGGCGCGAAGTCGCGGCCAAGTCGCGCGCCGCAATCGATGGCCTTCTGGCCGGCATGCGCCTCGAAGGAAGAAAATTGCGCAGTCGCGCGCGCCTCCAAGGCGTCGCGCCATTCCTCCAACGACAGATAGAGTTCGCGCGGTTCGAGCGGCTTGTAGTTCGAAGCGGCCGGATCGAGATCATGCGCATATTTGCGCGCGTCATAATAATCTTCGATCTGCTTGACCCGTTCCGTCGCCGCGTCATCGACCAGTGGATCGAGCAGAATCGGCGCGTCGCCGAGATAGTCGAAGAGCGTGTCCATCCGCTCATAAAAGAGCGGCAGCCAATGTTCCATGCCGTGGAAGCGTCGGCCCTCGCTCACCGCTTCATAAAGGGCGTCGCCGCGGGTCTGACCGCCAAAGCGCGCGGCGTAGGACTGGCGGAAACGGCGCATCGTGTCGCTGGTGAGGCGCAGTTCGCTCATCGGCGTGAGATCCAGCGCGCGAAGCTGCCCGGTGGCGCGCTGCGTGTCGGGATCGAATGAGCGGATCGATTCGAGCGTGTCGCCGAAGAAATCGAGACGGATCGGCGCCGGCAGTCCCGGCGGGAAAAGATCGACGATGCCGCCGCGCTGCGCATATTCGCCAGTCTCGCGCACCGTGCCGGCGCGCAGATAGCCGTTCGCCTCGAGCCAGAGCGCCAATTCGTCGAGCTTCACCACATTGCCCGGCGCGGCGGCGAAGCTTTCGGCGGCGACCAGTTTGTGCGGGGGAACGCGCTGCAACAGACAGTCGATAGTGGTCGTGACGACGCGCGGCCGTTCGGATGAGGATTTGGCCCGCGTCAGTCGCGAGAGCGCGGTCATGCGCCGCGCGACGACGCCGGCGTGCGGCGACACGCGGTCGTAGGGCTGGCAGTCCCAGCCGGGAATGTCGAGGATTTCGAGATCGGGATGGGCGAAGCGGAGAGCGGCGCGAAAGGCCGACGACCGCGCCGCGTCGCGCGCGACATGAACGAAGACCGCCGCGCGTCCCTCGGCCTCGCGCGCCAGCGCGCGCGCAAGGTCGGCGCCGAGGAAGGCGTCGAAGCCGTCCGGCGCATGAGCGAAAATCAGCCGCTCGCCTTTGACGAGGCCGGCGCGCGCCGCGTCGAGCCCCGCCGCCGCCTTCTTCTGCTTGGTCGCGGCGACGCTCAATGGATCGGCCCGTCGTGGCGGTGGAAGGCGATGATCTGCCGCAGCAGCGGCGAGTCATGCTCCGCAGGCGCAGGCTCAGCGCCCGACAGCCATCGGAACACCGCCTCATCCGGCAGATCGAGCAGAGACTCGAGTTCATCGAGCGCTTCCGCCGGAAGCGCCTCGACGCGCGCATCCACGAAGCGACCCATCAGAATATCCATTTCGCGCAGGCCTCGCCGCCAGGCGCGCACCCGGATGCGCCGCCTGCGCATGTCGTCGTCCAACGTCGGTCTCCCTATATGGCGCGAGGCTTAATGCAGGCGCAAAGGAAAGGCAAAGGGCGCGAAAGCGAGGCAAAGCCCAGAAAGCGGCGTAGCCCCTTGGGCGCCGACATTGGCGGCGCTCCTGAACTGAACCTGGGCGCGCCGAGCGCCAATAAGCGAACTTCCTTGACCTCAAGATGCGCCTGCGCTATCTGGCGCCTCTCGCGTCCTCGCACGCTCGCGGGGGAGTAGCTCAGTTGGTTAGAGCGCCGGCCTGTCACGCCGGAGGTCGCGGGTTCAAGTCCCGTCTCTCTCGCCATGAGATCAAATATTTACTGCACTATTGCGAATCGCCGTTCGGATGCTTTCGGCAATGGCGCGCCTCGCGCTTACGGCTTACGCTGGGCTGCTCAGGACCATCGCGCATATCTTCGTCTGTTAGTGGTGATGACGTTCGCCGCCTCCCCCTGTTGGCGCTAGCGGCGTCGAATCTTTCGGCGCTTGGCTCTCGGCCGGCCCCGCCTGGATATCATGCGCAACCGTGCCGGGCGGATAATCATAGGGGCCCGGGTCGCGAAAATCGTTTTCCGCGAGTTGTTCGCGGATTTTGACGAGGCTGAACATGCCGCCCATTTCAGCGGGACCGAAAGCGCCATCGCCCGTCATCATCGGCAGCGTATTAGGGGGAAGCGGCATGTTCATCGCGCTCATGTCCGCCATGCCAGTCGCGCCCATCGGCATATAGCCCGGCGCTAATTTGCGGATGGCTTCCGCCAAACGGGGATCGTCCCTCGTGCCGATAAAATTGCGCACTTCATGACCCATTGGGTTCATCGTGTGATGCGACTTGTGGCAGTGGATCGGCCAATCGCCGGGATAGGCGGCGTCAAATTCGATCGTCCGAGTAACCCCGACCGCAACATCAACTGTCGACTCCGGCCAGCGGGCCATCTCTGGAATCCAGCCAGCGTCCGTGCCCGTCACCGAGAAATGATGGCCGTGCAGATGAATCGGATGATTGGTCATCGTCAGATTGGCCATACGAATGCGGACTCGGTCGCCGATACGCGCCACCATCGGATCGATGCCGGGAAATACCCTGCTGTTCCAAGCCCAGATATTGAAGTCGGTCATCTCCGCTATCTTGGGCAGATAGGTCCCCGGATCGAAGCGATAGGCGCTCATGACAAATGCGTAGTCGCGATCGGCATGGCGTTCATTCTGGGGGGATGTCCCGCTTGATGTTGAAAAGCGGAAATCGGCGTTGCTGGCCTGAATGCTATGCGGCTTTCGCGGTTTGAGCAAGATGCTCGTTCGATGGGACGGCGTTCGCCATGCGCTTTGCGAGCGCC
>VGEB01000046.1 GCA_016869435.1 Alphaproteobacteria bacterium
CGAAGCGGGCGATGTCGTCGGTTTCGATATCGACCATGCCTCTAGAAAACTCGATTTAACAACGCTCGAAACGATTTCCCTGCCTTTGCGGGTCGCAAGAGTGGCGTGAGCGCTCTTCCGAGGCGCCCCATTCACATTGCTGAAACTTAATCCGCGCTTTAGCGTCCCTTCACGCAATCGTCATTTTCCAGCCCATGGGCGGCGCCCTATAATGTTTTCCTGTCGCGGTCGACGTTTCGTGACTCGCGCTTTGCGGACTCGCCACATTCGGGAGTTCGTCAGGAGGGACTTATGGCGAATGCCTTGCCCATCGTTTCGGAAGACGGCCTTTCGCGCTATCTATCTGAAATCAGGCGGTTTCCTATGTTGGAGCCGCAGCAGGAATATATGCTTGCCAAGCGCTGGCGCGAGCACGAGGATCCCAAGGCCGCGCAAGAGCTCATAACCTCGCATCTGCGGCTCGTGGCCAAAATCGCCATGGGCTATCGCGGCTACGGCCTGCCGATCGGCGAGATCGTCTCGGAAGGCAATGTCGGCCTGATGCAAGCGGTGAAGCGCTTCGAGCCCGACCGCGGCTTCCGCCTCGCGACCTATGCAATGTGGTGGATCCGCGCCTCGATTCAAGAATATATTCTGCGCTCATGGTCGCTCGTCAAAATGGGCACGACCGCGAGCCAGAAGAAGCTCTTCTTCAATCTTCGCAAGGCCAAGAGCCGCATCTCCGCCTTCGAGGAAGGCGACCTCAGGCCCGAAAACGTCGAGAAGATCGCGCATCGACTTGGTGTGTCCAAGCAGGACGTCATCGACATGAACCGCCGCATGGCCGGCGACGCTTCGTTGAATACGCCGCTGCGCGAGGAAGGCGAAGGCGAATGGCAGGATTGGCTCGTCGACGACAGCGTCGATCAGGAACATCTGCTGGTCGCCCAGGAAGAGAGCGATAATCGCCTCAAAGCGCTGCGCGGCGCGCTCGACGTGCTCAACCCGCGCGAGCGCCGCATTTTCGAAGCGCGGCGTCTTTCCGACGATCCGCTCACGCTCGAGGCCCTGTCCGAGGAATTCGGGGTTTCACGCGAGCGCGTGCGCCAGATCGAGGTGCGCGCCTTCGAGAAGGTGCAGGCGGCCGTGCGCGACGGCGTCGCGCGCATCGAGTCGGCGCATGCGCCGGCAGCGATGTAGACGGCGCTAATCGCAGATCGTCCGCAACGCCTTCCACTCCTCGTCGGTGAGCACGGGGTCGGCCGTGGCTTTGTCCGCGGCCGAGAGTTTGGCTAACCTGTCTTCGCTCAAAGGGTGATCTTGGAGGATGGTGAGGAAACCGTCAGTTTCCTTGCCAGTCACCCTTAGCAGCAATTCCCCCATCGGTTTCGCCGGACGCCCGAGGCCGGCGAGCGTTTGCGCGGCGAAGGCGTCGGCCTGCGCCTCGGCCTCCCGCGAATTCGCCGCGGTGAGCAGCTCTTTGCCGACGAAGACGACGGCGCCGCCGCCCGTCACGTCGCCAAAGAGCAGGCCGAAGAGATAGGCGATTCCGCCATTAGCGATGAGGCGGCGCAGATGGTCGCGGTTTTGCAGATGGCCGAGCTCATGGGCGAGTATCCCGAGCACCTCATCTTGAGACTGCGCCTTCTCCAATAATCCCGACAGGATAAAAACCTTTCCCCCCGGCAGCGCGAAAGCGTTCGGCGTTTTCGAGGAGATCGCCTCGATCGTCGCCGGCAGCCGAAGGCTGGACGCGTCCTGCAAGCGGTTGGAGAGCTTCGCGAGCGCGGCTACGCCGCTTGGCGAAGCGCAGCGCTTGCCGTCGAACATTCCGCGCAACTGGCGTTCCACCACTTCGCCGAAACGCTTTTCCCACGAGACCGGCACGATCGGCGCCAGTCGATCTGCGGCGAAGGGAACGCCGAACCAGATGAGGCCGACGATTGAAGCGGTGGCGGCGAGCGACCAGGCGACAATTTTGAGCGTCGAGGCGTCGGCGTGCAGAGAATCGTCCGCAAGCCTCGGGCAATGGCGTTCGACCTCGTGCTTAGTGTCGCCATCGCGGACGTCGAGATGCGCCAATTGCGCAGCGCCAATCGCCCGCAGCCGCATCACGTCGGGCGGTGCCGGAATGCGCCGAACGTCGGCATAGGACCACGCGGAGAGAATCGTGCCGTCCTCGAAAATTTCCAGCGTGGGCCCGAAAGCGAGCGAGACGCGGCGCTTCTTGCTGACGACACCGTCGAAATAGATCGCCTCGAAATTCTCGTTCACGCAGTCAGAACCCGGCGACGTCAAGACTATCGGCGAAGCCTTCGCCGAGCGCGGTGGGCGACGACGCGTCGAGCCGCATCGCGACTTCTTGCGCTGTGTGTAGATTATGAATCGTCAGCGAATTGACGACGATCCGCCACACCCTCTGGACGAAGTAGGTTCGCCACAGAATCGAATAATGCACGATAAACGCAAGATAGAAAAATACAGCCAAGACGACGGCGAGGATTTTCGGCAGGAAGGCGACGGCGAGCGCCACGCCGATCCCGGCGGCCAGCAGCGAAGCGAAGAAAAGGCCGACGAAGGTCCAATAATTTCCGGTCAAGGTGTGACGCTCCAGGGTCGAGGCCGCCCGCACGTCGCCGATGCGCACGCCTTCCAGCCACCACTTCCACTGCAGGGCCTTAAACCGCGCATAAAATTCAATGAAGATGGCGGCAGACACTAGCAGCAGCAACAGAAGCCAAGCGCCTTGCTTCGTCAATTCATAGAGAATGGGCCCAGCGAAAAAAGCGGCGGCCGAGAGCGCAGCCCCGATCCAAAGCAGCCAGCCCTGTTTGAATAATTCGCTGCCGGTCGCGGCGAAATCGCCGCGAAGATCGCCATAATAGGTGTGGCGCATTTTATAGCGTTCTAATGCCGCGTGCATCCACGGCAGCGCCAGTCCGAGCGTGACGATCGTGAGCAAGCCCCAGCCCATGGCGCGCAGCGCATAAGAAACGCCGGAGCCGTCCATGTGGAAACGCAGTCCTCGCCAAGCCGTGCGATGCAGGCGATAGCGCCGCGCGCGATAGGTGGCGAATTGCCAGAACGCCACAAAGAACACGCCGACGAGCGATGATGCGAAAGATCGTGAGCGTTCGGCTTCGACGCCGAGCAGGAAGGATGCCAGATAGATCGGCGCCAGGATCGCGATGGCGAAAAGGAAGCCGATGAGCAATTCGCGCGCCGTGCCGAGATAGGCGAAGGCGTCGCCGTCGAGAATTGTATGCGACCAGAGATGCTGGCGGATTTTGGTCGCGAGCCAAAAACGATAGAAGCCGAAGGTGACGATTTCGAGGGGCGCGCCCTTGTATAGGAGGTCGCGAAATTCATCGTCGCGGCCGGTGAAAACAATATCGCTCGACTCCGCGGCGCCATGCGCCGCCTTAACTGTCATGTCGTTCATGATTGGCCCCCTTGAACGGGAGAATACTGCACCGCCGCACGGCCGCGGACAAGCCTGCCCGCCGACGGTGCGGCGCTATATTCAGAACCGGCATGAAGTTCGAAAACCAAATCCGTGAGAGACGCATGCCTCACTGGCTCATCGCGGGCGCGAGCCGCGGCATTGGATTGGAAACCGCGCGTCAGCTTGCGGCGCGAGGCGCGCGCGTGACCGCGAGCGTGCGCAGCGCGGCGGGTCTTGCCGCTCTCAAATCGGCCGCGCCGCAGGCGACGCCCTTGCACTTCGACGTTCGCGACGAGGCGGCCATACGCGTCGCCGCCGCGCAGGTTTCCGATCCGATCGACGTTCTCGTCGCCAACGCCGGCGCCTATGGGCCCCAGCGCCAATCTTCTACCGACATGGATTTCGAAGGCGCGCTCGATCTTCTCTCAATCAATACGCTCGGTCCGCTGCGGGTTGTTCAGGCCTTCCTGCCGCTGGTGAAGCGCGGCGCCCATCCCCGCGTCGTGTTGATGACCAGCAGATTAGGCTCGATGTCGATCGGCGGCGCCTCCAATGTCGCCTACCGCGTCTCAAAAGCAGGGTTGAACAAGATCGCGCAATGTCTCGCTGACGATCTCAAGGCGGAAGGCGTTATCGTCGTCGCCCTGAGTCCGGGCCGGGTGCGCACCGACATGGGCGGGCCGAACGCGGAGCTCGATGTATGCGACAGCGTGGCGGGCGTCATTCGCGTCGCCGAATCGCTGACGCTGGTCGATACGGGACGCTATCTCGACTATCGCGGCGAAGACTTGCCCTGGTGAGAATTCTCGCCCTGGTAAACGGCCCGCGCCTGCGCCTCGATCTTTTCCGCCGCCTCCTTGCCCAATTGTCCGCGCGGCGTCGGCACATCGATCGTCGCGACGACGCGCGCCGGGCGCGGCGACAAAAGGAATATCCTGTCTCCAAGCGCGATCGCTTCGCCGAGATCGTGAGTTACGATGAGCGTCGTAATACGCCGCTCGTCGATGAGCCTGGCGATCATCTCGCGCAGAGCTTCGGCGAGCGCCGCGTCCAGCGACACGAGCGGTTCGTCGAGCAGCAGCAGATCCGGTTTGACGGCCAGCGCGCGGGCAAGGGCGACGCGCCGGGCGAGTCCAAGCGAAAGTTCGCGCGGGAAATGCGACCCATGCGCGGCGAGCCCGAGTTCGTCGAGGAGCGCGGCGATGTCTTCTTCGCGCGCATGCGGCGCGGCGATGCGGATATTGTCGATGACGCTGCGCCAGGGCAGCAGCCGCGGCTCCTGAAAGACCATGCCGAGCCGGCCGTGTTCGGGAAGCGCAATCCTGCCGACATAATCCTTGTCGAGCCCGGCGATCAGCCGCAGCAGCGTGGTCTTGCCGCATCCGGAAGGGCCGACGACCGCGCCGGCCTTTCCCGCAGGCAACGTCAGCCGCAAATCTTCCAGCGCGCGAAGCGGCCAGCCGCTTGCGGAATGATAATCCTTAGACGCGATCGAGACGTCGAGAGACGCCGCGCCGCCAGCGTGAGACGTGTCGTTCAAGAGGCTGCACCAGAAAGGTTTCGACGCCGAGCATCAGCGCGACGAAGGGAAGCGCGTAGGCGAGCAGGAGCTTCATGTCGAAGAGCTGAAAAGCCATGTTGATCTCGAAGCCGACGCCGTTAGAACGCCCGAGCAGTTCGACGACGAGAACGATCTTCCAGACGAGCGAGAGGCCCGAGCGCGTCGCCGCCGCAAGATAGGGCGCGAGCTGAGGCAGGACGAGGTCTTTGAAACGCGCGGCGGGCGAGAAGCGGAAGACCTCCGCCATGTCTTCGAGATGCGGGTCGAGCGCGCGCGCGCCCTCGCGCACGACGACGATCGCGTTCGGCAGCTTGTTGAGCGCAACGGCGCCGATCGCGGCGACTTCGGTCAGTCCCGCCCAGACATAGGCGAGCACGATGACGACCAGCGCCGGAAGATTGAGCAACGTGACGACCCAGGGATCGAGAAGCCGGTCCGCGAGCCTGTTGCGGCCCATGGCGTAGCCGATCGCCGCGCCGAAACTCATGGCGAGCGCGAAGGCGGCGGCGACGCGCGCGAGGGTGATCGCGAGATTGGAGAACAGCGCGCCGGAGACCGCTTCCTCGTAGATTTTCTCGAAGACGGCGACGGGACCAGGAAGGCGATGCGGATCGGACAGAGACGCGCCGATCTGCCAAAGCAAGAGCAGAGCGGCAAGCGAGGCGAAGCGGATCAACGCCGCTTGCCCTCGACGCCCCTATAGAAGGTGCCGGGATCGAGCGTCTTGCCGGGGCCGACGAGCTTTTCGCCGCCGAGCGCGGCAAGCGCGCCATAGAGCGTGCGGGCGTCGGCTTCTTCCTCGGCGATCGAACGTCTTGGCGCGCCGGCGACGTAGCGCTTGCGATAGATGTCGATCGTCTTGGCGTCCTTGCCGCCCAGTCGCTGCGCGATGACCGCGCCCCAGGCCTTGTCCGATGTCGCGATCAGCTCTTTGGCCTTGCGGGTCGCGGCGAAGAACCGCGCCAGCGCGTCCTTGTTCTTCGCGGCGAAGCCTTCGTCGAAGACATAGCCGGTGACGGCGACGTCGCCCTTGGCGCCGAGCGCCTTCTCGATATCGGCGAGTTCGATGGCGCGTGCGAAGCCTTGGGCTTCGAGATCGGCGGCGAAATTCCAGAATTCGAGCGCGGCGTCGATCTCGCCTTGCAGCGCCTTTTCGGCGATGAGCGGCGGCGCGCCGTAAAGCACTGTGGCGGACTTGTCGAGATCGACGCCATCTTTGAGCGCATAGGCCTTGAGCATGAGCCAGCTTTTATCCAGCGGGCCGCCGGCGACGCCGAGCTTCTTTCCGGCGAGGTCCTTGACGCTCTTGATCGCAGGGTCCTTCGTCATCACCGCGCCGATCGCCGAAGAATGCGGGTAGAAGGTCAGCTTCTGGCCTTGCGCGCGCTGGCGCGCCACCCATAGCCAATCGGAAACGATAATGTCGGCGCCGCCCCCCTGAAGGGCGATCTTGCCGGCGTCGGTCGACGCGAGTTCGGTCGCGTCAATCTCGATCTTCGCCTCCTTGTCGAGGCCGAACGCCTTTATGACGGCAAGCTCCCAGCCGAGCGTGCCGGTCTTCTGCAGCGCGATGCGCAGTGTTTCCGCCTGCGCCGGTTGGGCGGCAAGGATGAGACCGGCAAGACCGGCGGCGAGAGCGACGAAGAATCTGCGCATGTTTTTCCTGAGGTTTATCGGAACGTCTTACCGCAGGTTCGACATATCGTCGATGCACGGGTGAAAGTCTCGAAGCGCGATATCGCAATTCGTCGGGCGGCGCTCACGCCATCTGCCCCTCGCCCTTCGAGACGGCTCCTGCGGAGCCTCCTCAGGGTGAGGGGCCTTAGGTTCGCGCTTCATCCTTTATGGCGACAACAAGCAGTCCTCATGCTGAGGAAGCGGCGAAGCCGCTGTCTCGAAGCACGAGGACTGCGATGCCGATCGAAGGTGCGATCAACGCAGCGTCAATTCTCCCGCCGCCATTCGGCGCGGGTTGGAAAGGGCGGTCCGGGACGCCTCGGCCCCGTTACTCGGCCGAGTGCGTGAGTGCAAAATGCGGGTCGGGGCTGATGAAGCGTCCCAGACACGGTCTTTCTCCACGACGCACCTTTTCCGTGAGCCGCTACGTCCCCGGATGGCGGACGCCGTTCTCCCGGACACGGCGCCAGACGGCGCCGCTTCTTTCCCACATCGCTTTTGGCGACATGGGCGCGTCGCAAGGGCCTCATATGCGCCGCCTTGTGCCGCGGGACGTTTCCCTTTTCGGTAGTCGTTCCCAGCGTGCGGCCCTGACTTCTCCGGCCCAGCCTTTTCGCGCGCGATGTTTCCATCACGCGCCCGCCACGCATCTGGCGGCGGCCCGGCCAGCGGCGCGAGACCCGACGCAAGGTCGAGGATCGCCGCCTTGCGCTTAACCGTCCCCGCCAGCGCCGCCGATCCGTGACGGTGCCCCTGCAGTTGGCGAGGCGGTGGCAGTGTAACGGAAGTTTTGAAGGTGGGGATAAGTCGAAATTATCCGTCGTTAGGTCCGATGGTTCGCCTCAGCGGCTGCAACGATACTGCGGTGCCTATGTCCTTTAAATGCGCCGCACAGGAATTGTTTCGATCAATGTTCCCGCGCGAAGTTTCTGCTGCATCCCAATTTGGGTTCGCAGAACCTCTCTTCTTTCCAAAAAAAATTCGGCCGGACCGTCGCTGTCATCATGAATTTCTAACCCTTCGCCGAATCCCTCGTACTTCTCAAAATAGGCAAGCGCCGCTTCCGGGTTAATTTCGGTTGGAACGAACCATTCGTCTTTGACACCAACTTCACGCTGCGGTGTAGCTCTCTTCAGAGTGTACCAATTTACTTCTCTGGAGGGCTGTCGCGTCAAAATCGCGAGTGCCGATTCGAGGGAACTCTTTGCTTGCGAGAGGCGCGCGACATCAGTTTCAGTGGTATCAATTCTCTTTCCACCCCAACTCATCGAGCCAGATCGCATTTTGCCCGACCGCAACATTTCGAGTTGCTGTTCGATACCTTCCAATTGGCCTAGAAAATCCATTGCGGTTTCCATCAGTACGCTTACTGGCCCCGGAATCTCGCGCTCACCGGCCTCCCAACGTCTCACAGTGCGTCCATCTTCTACGCGCACCATTTTCGCCAAGCCTCCCGCACTAAGGCGCAACGCGTGCCTTGCTCTTCGAAGCTCGGCAGGTGTCCTCACAATTCCTGGAAGCGCATCTCTTGCCATTATTGAAATCCTCTATCTTAGGTCCATTGGACCTATGATAGAGGCCGTTGGCCCTATATGTCAACCAGCCTCTCGCTGCCAAATCATAGAGCAATGGAACGTCAGCCAATCGGCCCATTTCTTGGGAGAGATGCAACGGGATCGCGTCATAGGATTCTAAAGAATGCTGTCTCGAACAACACCGATGACTATAATTTATGTGTCGTTTCACGCTTTCTGTGATTTCGCCGCAAGCGCCGATTCATAATAGTCCGCGAGCAGTGAAAGCTGCCCGGCGCAATCGCCCTCATAACTCGAACCATGCATCGCCGCGAGGCGGCATGGCTCAAGCGTCGCCAGCATGCGAAGCGTCGAACCGGTCGCCGGCGTCAGCGACGTCGCCTGAAAGGCGTTCTCCGCCGTGATTGCGGCGTCGAGCACGCTTTCTCTGACGAGCGCGGGACCTTGGCCGATCTGCGTAAAGAGATCGCCGCAAAAGAGCGTGCGGGTCGTCTCCTCATAGATCAGGCCCGACTCCCACGCATGCGGCACATGCGGCGTATCGATGTAGCGCACGCGCCTTCCGCCGATGTCCATGGTCTCGCCGTCGGCAAGCGCGCGCGGCGGCCGGTCGGCAAGATCATTGAGCGACACCATGCAGGCGATCTGGCCGTGAACCACTTGTGCCCGCGGCGCGGCTGCGAGCCATAGATTCATTGCGCCGCATTCGTCGGCCTCGACATGGCCGAAAGAAATCCAGCGCAGCCGTTCGACCGGCATGACCGAGCCCAACGCCTTCGATACGAGCGGAAACAATGAGCGCGGCCCACAATGAAAGAGGAACGGCTCGTCGGCGTCGATGAGGAACTGATTGAAGGTAAATCCGGCCGGCGCAGCGATCTCCGGCGCGAATGTCGAAAAGCGGTAGATGCGCTCGGCGATTTCGTCGACCTTTGTTTCCATCTCAACCTCCAGACGCTGATCGCCTGGTTAAATGCCGCTCGATTTCGACGAGAAGTTAAAGCCTTCGACAAGCATCGCCGGCGCGGCCGGCGCGCCGCCTTCGCCCGCCGCGCGCCAGGTCCGACGCGACGGACCGAGCGCCTTGATATTGGCGAAGAGGTCGCCGAGCCGCTGATTGAAGCGCATGTTGCGCATCGGCGCGACGATGCGCCCGTTCTCGATGAGAAAATTGCCGTCGCGCGTGAGGCCGGTGAGCAACAGGCTCTTCGGTTCGACGATGTTGGTGTACCAAAGCCGCGTGACCAAAACGCCGCGGCGCACCGAGCGGACCATGTCATCGATCGAAACGTCGCCGCCCGACATCGCGAAGTTGCGCGCAAAGGGGATTGGCTCGGTTCCCGTTCTTTGCGCCCAGGCGCGGGAACGGTAAAGCGTCGTCGCGACGCCGTTGTCGACGAAGGCGCGGGCGCGATGCGGCAGTCCTTCGAAGCCGAAGGCGGCTTCGGGCGCCAAGAGATCGGCGGGATCGACGCGGATCGTCAGCTTTTTGTCGAAGAGCTTTTCGCCGATGCGCGCTCCGCCGCCGGGACGGGCGAAAAAACTTCTGCCCTCGTCGGCGGCGCGCGCCTCCATCGCCCTAACGAGCCAAAACGCCAGTTCGGCCGTCGCGTCCGGTTCGAGAACCACCGTATAGGCGCCGGGTTCGAGATCGACGGGCGTCGCGTCATGCGCGCCTTTGGCGCAGGCGACGCGGGCTATGGCGTCGGCGTTGAGACGATCGGCGAAAAACTGATGCCCGCCGGCCCAGCCCGACCAGGAGTCAGCGCGGTTGCGCGCTGTGGCGGAAAGATCGATTTCGCTGCGCCGCTCATAGGCGAAGAGGCCGGCGCTCGTCGCGAAGGCGTTGAACCGCCTGGCGGTCGTCGCACAGCCGAACGTGTCGACGCCGATCCGCGCGCCTTCCCCCATGACCGCCGCCGCCGCGTCGGCGAGCGCGCCGAGGCGCAACGTCGCCGTCGCCTCATCGTAGCGGTTGGAGAAGCCGTAATTTTGCGGACCGAGCGGCGCGACATAATCTGGATCGACGGGCAACATGCGCGCGATCTCTTCCGAGCGCGCGACCCCGGCGGCCAGGGCGTCGTCGTCGAAGCGCGAGATGCTGCAGGCGCCGATTCGCCCTCCGATGTGTGACGAAATGTGGAGATTGGCTTCCGCGCTCGCGAGATTGGTCGTCGCGCCACCGCGCGCGAAGCGCAGGCTCTGGTCCAAGCCGCCCTGAATCTGCAGGGCGCAGGCGTCGGCCTTGGAATATGCGAGAACCTTGTCGGCGATCGCTCTGGCGTCGTCAGAGGAAAGAAACATGCGCTATGCGTCGTCGCTCGTGTTCAGCACGCGCACGTTGCGAAACAGCGCCGGCGGGCTGCCGTGCGAGACCGGCGCCAGTTGCACCGGCTCGGCCTTGCCGCAGGTGAAGGTGCCGTCGAGATGATAGGCGCTCGCGTCGCATAGGCCTGCGAGAGAATTCCAAAACTGCGTGGTGCGGCCCTGATAGGCGCCGTCGCGCAACAGATCGCCGAGCCTGCCGTTCTTGATCTCATAGAAGAGCTGCCCGCCGAACTGGAAATTGTCGCGCTGCTGATCGATGCTCCAGCTGCCGGCGCCGACGACATAGATTCCATTCTTCACGTCGCTGATGAGATCGTTAAACGAGCATTTTTGAGGATTCGGCTTAAGCGAAATATTCGGCATGCGCTGAATCGGGAATGCTGTCGGACTGTCCGCATAGGCGCAGCCGTTCGAATGCGACAGGCCGATGAAATGCGCCTGTCCGAGCGCCATCTGGAAATTCTTGAACACGCCGCGCTCGACGATGGCGAACTCCGCCGCCTTCGCCGCGGCTCCATCGTCGTCATAGCCGATCGTCGCGAGCGCGCCGGGCTGGGCGCGGTCGGCGACGATCGTCATCAGCTCCGAGCCGAACCGCAATTCGTCGAGCATATGGGGTTTGACGAAGCTGGTTCCGGCGAAATTCGCCTCCCAGCCGAGCACGCGGTCGAGTTCGGTCGAATGGCCGACCGTCTCATGGATCGTGAGCCATAGATTCGTCGGGTCGATCACGATGTCGTAATCGCCGCCGGTGACCGTTTTGGCGTCGAGTTTCGCGCGCGCCTCCGCGCCCGCCCGCGCGGCTTCCTCGATCAGGCCGGCGCCGACGACATACTCCCACCCGGCGCCGCGCGCCGGCGTCAGGCAGTCGCGCGTCGCGAAACGGCCCTTGGCGCGATCAACCGCGGCTGCTTGAAAGCTCGGCGCGACGCGGGTGCGCGTTTGATGAATCCTGCTGCCGAGGCTGTTAGCGAAGAATCGCTCTTCGCAGACCGCCGAGAGCGACGCCGTACAAAAATCCGCGCCATGGTCGCGCGCGCTGGCGATGATCGACAGGAGCAGATCGGCTTTCTTGCTGGCCGGCACGTCGAATGGGTCCACGCCCATTGGCATGATCCATTCGGCTTCATGCACGGGAAGCCGCTCGAGTTCGATCGGCTGCAATTGTATCGGCTTCACTGCGCGGGCGTTCTCCAGCGCGCGCTCGACTCCATCGCGCAGACTGTGCGGGTCGAGCCGGCGCGCGCCGTAAAATCCCCAGCAGCCGTCTAGCAGGACGCGCAGGCCGAATCCTTGCGATTCGCGCTCGTCGAAATTCTCCAAACGGTCGTCCTTGGCGAAGGCGTATTCGCGACGCGTTTCGCCGATTCTCAGGTCGGCGTAGTTGGCGCCGTTTTGCTGCGCGGCCGTGAGCGCAATATCGGCGAGATCGTAGAGCAGCCCCCGGTCCAGCGCGAAAGCGCTACCGCTCCGGCAGGAGGATGCCATCGGCGAAGGAGTGGCGGCCGCCATATGTCGCTCCAAATTCCCTCGATATGTTGGGCGTTTCGGCGCCGATTTGCAATCGCCGCGTTACGGCTGCGCCGCGCCGCGCCAGCCGCAGGCGGCGAGGGCCTCTGACATATGCGGCGGCGGCGGCGCGACGGCTTCGACGGGCGCCTTGCCGTCCTGCATCGGCACGCTCACCGCGCGCGCATGAAGATGTAGCGGCGGCGCGTCCTCGCGGCGGCCTGAGCCATAGATCGGATCGCCGAGAATGGGCCAGCCCTTCGCCTGCGCATGCACCCTGATTTGATGCGTGCGCCCCGTATGCGGCGTAAATTCAATAAAGGCGAGCGCGTCGTCGGCGCTTCTGCCGAGCAGACGCCATGAGGTGCGCGCCGGCAAGCCGAGCGGGTCCGGTCGCATCCACCAGCCGCGCGCGGCGTCGAGCCGCCCGAGCGCAAGGTCGATTTCGCCTTGCTCGCCCGAAGGCGCACCCTCGACCACCGCCCAATAGGTCTTGCCGACGCGGCCCGACTTGAACAGGCGGCCTAGCCGCTCCAGCGCCTTGCGGTGACGCCCGAGCACGAGACAGCCGGAGGTGTCCTTGTCGAGACGGTGCGCCAGCGCCGGCGGACGGGGGAGGCCGAAGCGCAGCTGGTCGAAGGCGTCTTCAAGGCTCGGGCCGCCCTTCGGGCCGCGATGGACGGCGACGCCGGCCGGCTTGTCGATGATCAGCATCAGCCCGTCGCGGTGAAGCAGGCGAGAGAGGAGGTCCATGGCGGGCTTATAGCAGGGCGCGGCGCTCGCAAGCGCTATTTCCCGGCGTCCTTTCCAAGCGAAAGCGCGCCGCCGATAAATTTTCCATACCTGTGGAAATATTCGTCGGTCAGATGCACGCCATCGGCGGTGTAGCGCCGCTCGTTTCCCTCGTAGCGATCGATGAATTCGTCATATTCAATAATATTGAGTTCAGGGTGGTCGCGCCAAAGGGCGACCCGATAAAGGTCGTTTACCTGCTTCTGACACTGATCATAAAAGCAGCTCAATATGGATCGCTTGACGGCGCTGTAGAGATTGGGCGGCTTGAAGCTGCGTTCATTGACGCGGGGAATGGCGATGATTTGAACGTCGTCGACGTCGGAAAAATACTCGACGAGCTTTTTCGTATATTCGACATAGGCCGAAGCGCCGACGTGTTGAATTTCATCGTTGACGCCGTTCATGAGAACGACCTTGTCAGGCTTTCTGTCGTCAAAAAGGCGGTAGAGTTTTTCTCTCGGAAACTTCTCGCGCAGTTCCGTATACAGCAAGCGCGAGTTTCGACCCGCGAAACCAATGCTGCAGGCCTTGACGCCGCGACCGTGAAGTCTCTCCGACACGGCGCGCGGCAGTTCGGGCAGAATCTTGCCGTCCGAGGCCCAAGATTCACCGACGACGAGGATCTTGTACTCGGCGCCGCCGCCGTCGACCGTCGCGCAACTGAGCGTCGGCTCATCCGAGCGTTTGAGGCTAAGAAGCGTCAGCCCGCCGGTGACAGCCAGAACAAACGCCAATCGCTGCGCCCCGGGGAACATGGCGCACCCATAGCCCGCCGACTGGACTCAAGCAAATTTTTGGACGTGGCGTTCGCGAGGTCGGATCAGGCAGGGGCCGAGGAAGGCTCCCGCCCGTAGCGCGCGGCCTAAGCCATCGCCGGCGCGGCGCCGGCAACTCCCGCCGAACCGAACCCGACTGGCGCGTCAAGAATCCGCCCGGAGACCCAGGAGGCCCGCAATTTGTTGATCGGCCGATCGAACAAACGCCAGATCAGATAGGAGGCGACAAAGATGATGACGAGCGCCTCGGAGCAGAGCAGCACGCGATCGAGATAGGAGCCTTCGCCGGTCTTCAAAGCGCCGATCACCGACCAGTGCAGCAGGTAGAAGATGTAGGACAATTCGCCGAACATGCGGTCCTTGGCGCCGCTCGACTGCTGCGTGGTGTAAAGCGCCCAGGGCGTCATCGTCGCGGCAATTAGCAGATTGGTCTTGCTACTGAAGGCGAGCGCCATTGCGCCTTGCGCCGAGCCGAAATAAAGCTCTTTGGCGAGCAGCGCGGCGCAGAAGACGAGCACTGCGAGCGATGCATAAAGCGCGCGATAGGCGAAGGCGCGGCTCGGCTTCAACTCATGGCTCGCGGCAGCGACGCCGACGCCAAAAAACAAGAGGAAAGGCGCGACAGTGGCGGAGCCGCCGAGCAGTGGCGCGGCGGCCGAAATGACAAGGCAAATCAACAAGAGCTGGATGTTTTTCGAAATGAGAAAGATGATCGCCGGCGCGATTAGATAGAACTGCAATTCCATATCCAGCGACCAGCCGGGAATATTGGCCTGGAACGGCAGCGAGTTGTAGCCAAGGATCATGATGTTGGAGAAGAGCTGATGCATCAGCCCGCCAAAGGCCATCGGCGCATCGCCGCGCCAGAACAGAAGCGCCCAGGTGATTGCCGAGCACAGAGCGAAAACCGGCGCGATTCGCCAGACGCGCGAAACGAGGTAGGTGAAATAGGCCGACGTCGTCTTGGAATAGGTCCTCTTCCACATCGCCGCGACCCAGTAGCCGCTCAGCACGAAAAAGATCAGCACGGCGGACATGCCAAGGTTGAAACTTGTCGTATGGTGGAGAAACACCGCAAAGGCTAAAGTCAACCGTAAGGCACCGGGCGACGCGAATTTATCTGTTCCCATCGCGATTGCAGCTCCGAATTATGCGGGGAGGTTCCCTGAGAGGCGATGTCGACCTTAACTCGGTCGCCTGCGCCGAATGTTGTGGCATGAGGTCGCGGAAGCCGCGGCGCGGCGCGACATTCCGTCGCGCATTGCAGGAACAGGCGATCCGGCGACGTTCGAAGACGCGCTCACGAGGAATGATGGCGATCCAATCTCCGACACCCAAACTGCGCGTCACGCTGAATTTCGGCGTCGCGCGGCTCAACATCGAAAATCCGGCCAAGCGCAACGCCTTCGACTTCGAGATGTGGCGCGCGTTGCCGCCGCTGATGCGCGACATCGACGCGGCCGAGGAAGTGCGGCTGCTCGTCATCAGCGGCGCGCCGGGCATGTCGTTTTGCGCCGGCGCCGACATCAGCGAATTTTCGACGCTCCGCGCGACCAGCGACGGCGGGCGCGCTTATGAGAAGGCCAATGTCGAGGCCTTCGACGCGATTTCGAATCTTTCTAAACCCACGATCGCCGCCGTGTCGGGGTTTTGCCTGGGCGGCGGTTTCGGAATTGCCGCGGCCTGCGACCTGCGGATCGCCGATTCGCAGGCTGTTTTCGCCATTCCGGCGACGAAACTCGGCGTCGGCTATCCGCCTGCGGCGATGTCTTACGTCGTCGCCGCGGTCGGCGTGCAACTGGCGTTCGATCTCTTTTACACCGCGCGCCGCCTGACGGCCGCCGAAGCTAAGGAACGCGGCTTTGTCAGCCGGCTGTTTGCGTCGGAGAGCTTCGAAGGCGGCGTGCATGCGCTCGCCGAGACGATCGCCGCCGGCGCGCCTTTGACCTTGCGCGCCGCCAAAGCGGCGATCCGCGCCGCCGGACGAATGCCGGGCGCACCGTCGCACGAACAGTGCGAAGCTTTGGCGAGCGCCTGCTTCGACAGCGATGACTATATGGAGGGGCGCGCCGCTTTCCTCGAGAAGCGGGAGCCGCGTTTCTCTGGGCGCTGACGCGCCTCGCCGGAGAGAATTATCGAATCTCCGCCGGACTTGTCATAAAACCGCACGCGGAAGGGATATTTTGAAAGTCGCGCCGCCGCCCGGCGTATTTTCAACCCATATCCTTCCTTTCAGCTTGCTCACGAGCTCCTTGGCGATTGCTAAGCCAAGCCCCGCGCCGGATGCGCCTTCGCTCATGCGCCAGAACGGCTCGAAAATCGCTCGCCGATCGTCTTCGGCGACGCCGGCGCCGTGATCAATCACCTCAATCGTCGCATTCTCATTGACTCTAATCGCCACAGAGCCGCCCCGCGGCTCAGCACGAAGAGCGTTGTCTATAAGGTTCGCGACAACCGCCTCGATGGCAACCTTGTTGCCGCGAACGAAGACAGCGCCTGAGGGACCCAGGTACTCGATTTCACGGCCGTCCCGAATTGCAAGCAATGCGGCGTCGTCAACCATTGCCCGCACCGAGGCAGCGACATCCACAAGCTCATCAAGAGGCAATGTTTGCTCTTCCGCGCGCGCTTCCGCGAGCAGCTGGTGGACGATGTGGGAAATGCGCCAAACATCTCGTCTCAGTTGGAATTCAAAATTCGGTTCGCGGGGCGCATCGAGGCGCGCCGCAAGCACCGCAACTGGGGTGCGCAATTCATGGGCCGCATTTGCGGTAAAAAGTCGTTGTCTTCTCGTTCCGACATCAAGTCTCTCGAGCGCTTGATTGATCGCTCCGACGAGCGGCATCGCCTCAGTTGGCACGACATCCAAAGTCAGCCGATTTCCGAGAGTGTCCATATCGATGAGCGACGCTTCGCGAGCAATCTGACGCAACGGCAAAAGCCCATTTCGCACAGCAAACCACGCCGTCGCGGTCGAAAGCACGGCGGCCGTTGCAAAATAGGCGGCAAGAACTTTGATATCGAACGCCCAGGCGTCAATCAGGTCGTTCCATTGAAATTTTTGTCCATGCACCGCGATATGCAGCTGTCCGAATGGAGTCCTCATCGGCGCCATGAAGCCTTCGGGCGCAAAACTATCGTCATCGGGAAGCGCAAAATGAACATGAGTTGGACTGATCCCGACGACGGGAGTCAGAATGGAAACCAACACCGGATCTGACCCAGGCAGCGCTTGCTTAAATTTGTCGAACACGGCGACCCGCATGTGCGGGGCGCGACGAATCTCGGATAGAAGTTCTTGCGTCGGCGTAATGCGGACAGCTCCGTCCTCATCCGCGGCGAGTGACGCGATCGCCTGTCTTTGCGCTCGTGAAATCGCAAGTGAGTCCCATGACGAGGGAAAAACGCCGATTCCCGCCATCGATAGCGCGGTCGAAATGGTCCAACCGCAGAAGAAAGCAAACAACTGAGCGACGATAAGATATCCGACAACGCGTGGCGCGAGAGGCAGCGATTTCACAATCCCTTCTCCGCCAGCAAGTAGCCTCTCCCGCGCACGGTATGAATTTCGACGCGAGCGCCGAGTTCGGACAGTCTCCGGCGAAGTCGGGAAACAATCGTTTCAAGAGCCGTATCACGCACGTCGTCTTCGCTTCCATAAATCTCGACAAGCAAAGAATCTCGTGAGGTCACTCTGCTCACTCTTTGCACGAGCGTCCTTAACAGCATCAATTCTCGACGAGACAAATGAATGATCGAGCCATCGACCGATACGTCGTCCGTCTGCAGGTCGTAAGACAGGGCGCCGACAACAATAGGCGGGCGGATTTCCCCGCCCGGCCGCCGGAAACAGGCGCGGATACGCGCAATGAGCTCTTCGCCCTGAAAAGGCTTGGTCAAGTAATCATCGGCCCCGGCGTTCAGCCCGGATATTTTGTCGCTCAACGCATCCAACGCCGTCAGCATAATGACTCGAATGCCGGGATGCAGGTGCCTTGCCATCTTCAAGATGGACGCCCCGTCGCCATCGGGCAATCTTCTGTCCAAGAGAAGCAAGTCATACGCTCCTTTGCGAATTGCATGGAACGCGTCGGCGATTGTCGTGACCACGTCGATTTTGAAACCAGAGTGAGCGATGAGCGACGCCACGAGACGCGCCATCTCCTTCTCATCCTCGACCAGCAAGATCTTCATCAGGCACGCTCCTCCTGTAGCGCTGAGCGCCTTACTACGGCTCGCGCGACAACCGATCTATGATGGAGACAACGCATGGGAGTCGGCGTCGATTTTTATCGGCGCCGCCAAAATACTTACTCTTCCAAGTCTGATGACGCTCAAGGTCGAGTTCCGGCCATTGCTGTTTCCGCTCGCCGCTGTGGCTGGTGATTCTGCTCCGGAAGGTTGTGGCTAAAATGTCACAACCGTCTGTAATTGCCAGCATCAAGTCTAATGACAGGCTGTTGCAAGGTGACCTGGCGTATCAATATCCCGACTCGTCGCTTCGTGAAGACTTCCATTCGGTCCTGTCAATGCCTCGGAATCATCCGCTTGCCGAATTCAGCAAATCCGCTTCGCGTGAGGCGGCTCGCGGCTATGCGATTCAAATTGGCGCGCGCGTCGGCCTTTGTGCATCAAAGATCTTCGGAGTTATACGGTTTTGGACTTGACGCCTATCCCTAGAGGTTTATGATGGTTTCGTCGAAAGGGCGAAGCCATGAACATCCTCGAACTTTTCCAATCGTTCCAAACGCAGGAACAAGCGGTTGAGCATCTTGAGGCGGCGCGTTGGCGCGGGCGTCCGGTTTGTCCATATTGCAAAAGCGAAGCGGTTGGCCGTCATGCGAGCGGGGACCGCAAGGGCCAACGCTGGCAGTGTCGCGATTGCACCCGTGCTTTTGCCGTCACCGTTGGCACAATGTTTCACGGAACCCATATGCCGCTGCGCAATTGGTTTCTCGTTATTGCGTTGATGTTGAATGCAAAAAAGAGCGCTAGCTCTTGTCAAATCGCGCGCGACCTTGGGATGCGCCAGCCGACTGTTTGGGCGATGATGCACAAAATCAGGCTCGCGATGGCTAGCAGCGAAGAGGAATCGTCCTTGTTGCACGGCATTGTTGAGGCGGACGAAACTTACGTCGGCGGCAAGCCGCGCAAGGGTAACCGCCGGAATGACGACAAGCCGAACAAACGCGGTCGCGGAACGAAAAAGGTTCCGGTTGTCGGCGTTGCGGAGCGCTATGGGCGTGTAGTGGCGCGTGTTGCTGAAGCTGGCGACCTTTCGGCGAAGGGACTGGAAAGCTTCATCAACCGCTTCGTTGACACCGCGGCGTCGCTCCTGATCACAGACGAATATGCGGGCTATAACCGGATTGCCGCCTCAATGCGCTCGGCGCGCATCAATCACCAAGTCTCTTATGCCGAAGGCGGCGTTCACACGAATACGATCGAAGGCTTTTGGGCGCTTGTGAAGCGCGCTTGGTATGGACAGCATCACCACTACAGCCGCGCGTATATGCCGCTCTATATCGCCGAATCCGCTTACAAATACAATGACCGCAAGAACGTTAACGGTTTCGAAACAATGCTCGCCATAATGGTTGGAGCATGAACCATCTATACTATGGCGACAACCTTACCATTATGCAGCGAATGCCTAAGCATTGCGTTGATTTGATCTATCTCGACCCCCCATTTAACTCCAAGCAAAACTACAACCTTATTTATAAAAACATGACCGGCAAGCCTGTGCCGGATCAAGCCGACGCTTTTTGCGACACATGGGATATGGACCCCCAAAAAGAGGAGTTGGCGAAAGCAATGCCCGTTCTCATGAGAGAACATGGTATAGCTGACTATTACGTTGAGTTTTGGCGTCTATGGATCAATGCGCTTCGCCATACACAACCGCACTTGCTTGCGTATCTAATTTATATGGTCCAGCGTATGCTTTATATGAAAAGCATTTTGAGGCCAACTGGCTCGATATATCTACACTGCGATCCAACGGCAAGCCATTATATAAAAGTAATGATGGATGGAATTTTTGGCCACAAGAACTTCCAAAATGAGATAATTTGGAAGAGGACAAGCGCCCATAATTCTGCGAAACGATGGGGGCCGGTGCATGATGTAATTCTGTTCTATAGTTATGGCGACAAATATACATGGAATAAAGTCTACCAAGCATACGACGACGATTACACGGAAGCATTTTATCGCCATAAAGACGATTCTGGAAAACGGTATCGTATCGGCGACTTAACGGGCGCTGGGACGCGTCAAGGCGAGTCGGGAGAGGCTTGGCGCGGCATTAATCCAACGGATAAAGGACGGCATTGGGCGCCGCCGCGCAAGTTCCCTGGTGGCGAGCATGTCCCAAAAACCGTGCTAGCGGCTCTCGATTATCTGGATTCAACTGGCCGGATTTATTGGCCAGCGAAAGATGGCGGAGTGCCCGGATTCAAACGATATTTGGAGGATATGGAAGGAGTCCAAATACAGGATATTATTGATGATATCTCGCCAATATCGGCGCATGGCAAGGAGAGGCTCGGCTATCCGACTCAGAAACCCGTCGCTTTGCTGAGAAGAATTATTAGCGCGTCTACAAATAAAGGCGATGTTGTTTTTGACCCGTTTTGTGGCTGCGGAACAACTATTTATGCAGCTCAAGAATTAGAGAGAAAATGGATCGGATGCGATATTGCGATTTTATCGGTGAAAATTATGAGAGAGGTTCTCACAGGCGAAAAATATCGACTCACTGAAGGGAAAAACTTCAAGGTGGACGGCATCCCCGTAAGCGTTGAGCAAGCTGAGGAGCTGTTTAAGCGCGATCCATTCCAATTCGAGCATTGGCTTGTTGAGAGGGTTGGCGGATTCCCAACGAAGAAAACAGGCGACAAGGGAATTGATGGCCGTATGTATTTTGAAACCAAGGCGGGCCTCAAAGCCATGGTCCTATCGGTCAAAGGCGGGAACATCCGCCCGACTGACGTGCGCGACCTACGCGGCGTTTTGGAGCGCGAGCACGATACGGCTATGGCAGGTTTCCTGTGCCTCAAAGAGCCTACCAAGGCGATGAAAGAGGAAGCTGCTACGGCGGGGCAGTACGAGTATGCGGGCGTCAAATACGACCGCCTGCAACTTTTGACGGTCAAAGACATTCTTGAGGGAAAGCGCGAGTTCCATACCCCGACGAAAATGGGGTCGCGGATTGCCTCACCTCAGCACTCTCTACCGCTATAGGTGGGGCATAAGTCCAAAACCGTATAATTCCGAAGATCTTTTCCTGCCGGACTGATCTTAGATCCGTGACCAGATTATTCCCCTGCCGTCTTCTAGCTGTTTGTCTGCAGATTGCCGCGATCGCCCTCGTGCTGACGGCTGGTTCGCGCGATGCGATCGAAACTCGCGAGTATCAGGCGGTCGCAAGCGGCCTGGCGTCATCCACAGATACTGCAAACTGCAATGCGCAAGCTGGTGACGAAGGGCCGGCGCATCCGCGCCCTGGGCACACCCAATGTTGCCTGTCCTGTACCCCTGGCGGGCGCGACGCTTTAGCTTTTCTCATCGCAGGCATTTTTGTCGCGGGATATTGTTGCGTCTCTGCGGCGCACGGCTCCGTCGCCTATTTCTCCCGTCGCGGATTTGTGCCGTCCGCCCTGGGATGGGCCAGTAGTTGGTCGTCCCGCGCGCCCCCTGTGTTTTCCTGACCTGATCGCCTTTCCAAGGCAGGCTGCGCCACTCTCAGATCAATTCAGAATTGCGGTTCGCGCCGCATAAGGGGATTCTCATGTCCGTCAACACTCTATCTCGCGGCGTCTCCGCCGGAGCACTCGCCCTCATGTGCTGGTCGACCATGGCCGAAGCGCAACAAAATCTGCCCACGATCGATATCGGGGCCCGCACGACCGGAAAGCCCCAGCGGGCGCCACTTTCGAGGGGCGCCTCGACGGGCGCGCCACAAGGCGCCGTCTCACAACCGTCGCCGTCGCAGTCGGCGCCTCAGCCGCTCCTGGGGATTCCCCGCCGGCAGGACAGTTACGTCGTCAAGACCACGTCCACCGCGACGAAGATGGCCATTCCAATGATCCAGCTCCCCGCCTCGGTAAAGGTCGTGCCAGGGGAGGTGATCCAGGATCAGAGCGTCACCGACATCAAAGGCGCGCTCGAAAACGTCAGCGGCGTGCAATCGGCGCAGACGCAAGGCGGCAACGCATCCTTCACCCGCATTCGCGGCTTCCAGACGCCGCGAATCTTCCGAAACGGATTGTTGGCGGTGTCCCCGACCAACTTTACCGATTTCGGCACGTCGAACATCGAGAGAATCGAAGTGATGAAAGGGCCGGATGCGATGCTCTACGGACGCAGCGATCCTGGCGGACTGATCAACCTTATAACGAAGCGTCCGGTCGTCAATCGAATCTACATGGTGCAGCAGCGCTTCGGCAAATATGACGACTATTTCACCGAATGGGATATGGCCGATTCGTTGAACGAAGACAGATCTCTCTTCTATCGGTTCTCGGGCGGCTATTTGAACACCGGCGGATTTGTTGATTTCAGCCGCGCCGAACGAGTGCACGTCAATCCGAGCGTCGCCTGGCATCCGGACGAGGATACGACCTTCGTGGCGGACGTCGAGTATTACAATCAGGATTATAGGCCAAACCTCGGCCTGACCATCAATCCCTTCAAGACCACGAGGCCGGCGGACGTTCCGGTTTCGCGCAACCTTGAAGGTCCGTATGTGCCGCTGTCCAATAACAACAACGTGTTCGTCGGATCGGACTTCACGCACCGTTTCAACGACATGTTCACGTTCAAGCAGCGGTTTCTGGCGGCGTTCCTACATCATGATGACGCCTACTCCAGTCATGCAGGCATCGATGCGATAGGCAATGTCCTGAAGAACGCCTTCAGTCAGCAGAATGACTCGGACGTCTACGGAACCAATTTAGATCTGCTCGGGCATTTCGATTTTCTCGGCGCTCATCACGATACGCTGCTCGGATTCGACTATCAGCGCGTCCACTCGATATACGGCAATCAGGGGCGCTTTTTTCCGCCGAATCCTTTGCTCACAGTCAATATGTTCTCTCCGTGGACCAGCAATATCTACACCTCGATCCCTACAGCCTTTTATGAATGGCAACGCGTCTTTGACCGGCCCCGCTTCCTGAACGATCGCCAAGCGAACCTCACGAACCAGGAAGGTTTCTACTTCCAGGATCACATCACGCTTCTGGACGGCAAAGTGCATATTCTGGGCGGCGGTCGCTTCGACTGGTTCTGGCAAGGGCAAGCGAGAGGGGCAACCGGCGACCTGGCGGAATCGTACATCTTCACTCAGCCCTACACCATCAATCCCCTCGCCGTCGGCAATCCCTTTTCTACCGCCAATCGGCAATACACCTTCTTTGCGCCCACGCGTTTCGACTCGGCCTTCAGTCCGCGCGTCGGATTACTGGTCCAGCCCGTTCCCTGGGCGAGCTTCTATGGAAGTTGGACGCAGGCGTTCGGACCGAACGTCAACGCCTCGATTGGCGTTGACCAATTCAATCGGCCCTTCGCGCCGGGAAAGAGCGAACAGATCGAAATCGGCGCCAAGGCGGAGTGGTTCGAGGGACGTCTGTTGACCACATTGGCGTTATATAACCTCACCAAGACGAATATTCCCGTGAGGGACGTCACATCGCTGGATCCGACCGCGCTCGTCTTGGTCGGCGCAGCGCGCAGCCGGGGCGTGGAACTCGACGCGACGGGGAAGATTCTCGACAATCTCAGCCTGATTAGCAGCTTCACCTATATGGACG
>VGEB01000047.1 GCA_016869435.1 Alphaproteobacteria bacterium
GTCAGTAGGCCAGCTTTGCGTGCGGCTCGAAAAAAATTTCATGAAAAACTTGTGCAACTTCGTGGATTTGGTCGATTGCAGGCCGGTCTTAACCGTTTGGCCGGGAAGAAGAATGATGACAGGCGCGAACTTTGCTGTGACATTGATCGAAATCTGAGATCGTTTTCGCTAGCGGAAAAATTGGAGGCGTCGTGCATCCACCGCTTCGCGGCTTTTTGCGCCGCTGCCACGAACAGTTCGTCACTGACGATTCAGGCGCGGTCGCCGATTACATCCCGGAATTGACAAGGGCCAACCCGGGACATTTCGGGGTCAGCCTCGCGACGATCGACGGATACGTCTATGAAGTTGGCGACAGCGCCTCGCCTTTCACCATCCAATCGATCTCCAAGGCGTTCGTTTTCGCGCTCGCCCTCGAAACGCTCGGCCACGAGCGCGTCGAGTCGGTTATCGGCGTCGAGCCCAGCGGCGAAGCTTTCAATTCGATCCGACTGACAGGCGACAACAAGCCGTTTAATCCGATGGTGAACGCCGGGGCGATCGCATGTTCCGGCTTGATCCATCAGCATGAAGGCGACGGCGCCTTTGACGTTATTCATCGCATGCTCGGGAGGTTCGCCGGACGCGAACTCGACGTCGACGAGGCTGTCTTCGCCTCGGAGCGGGCGACTGGCGACAGGAATCGCGCGATCGCGTGGCTGCTGCGGAATTATTCGGTGCTTCGGGATGACGTCGACGCCGTTCTGGACGTCTATTTCCGCCAGTGCGCGGTGCTTGTCACCGCCCGCGATTTGGCCGTGATGGCGGCGACATTGGCCAACAATGGCTGCAACCCGCTGACCGGCGACCAGATCGTTTCCCCCTATGTCGTGGCGCGCACCCTCTCGGTAATGACGAGCTCCGGCATGTACGACTACGCC
Organism: Alphaproteobacteria bacterium; assembly: GCA_016869435.1. Classification (GTDB taxonomy): domain Bacteria; phylum Pseudomonadota; class Alphaproteobacteria; order Rhizobiales; family Beijerinckiaceae; genus Methylocystis. Next base: position 921 of record VGEB01000047.1, read on the forward strand.
GGCGAATGGATCTACCGAGTCGGAATTCCGGCGAAAAGCGGCGTCGGCGGCGGAATTATCGCCGCGCTTCCGGCGCAACTGGGGCTCGGCACTTTTTCGCCGCGACTTGACAGTCATGGCAACAGTGTCCGCGGGTTAAAGGTCTGCGAGGCGCTGTCGGCGCATTTCGGATTGCATCTGCTCAATCGCAGCGATGACGTGCGCACCTGCATTATTAGAGATTACAACGCGGCGGCCGTTCCCTCGCGCCGCAACCGACCGACTTTCGAACTTAAGATACTGCAGCAGCATGCGAGCGCTATTCGAGTTATCGAACTCGTTGGCGCGCTCTCATTCGCTGTAATGGACTATGTGTCACGCAGGCTCGCCGGCGCGGCGCCGCAGGCCGCGCTGTTGATTTTGGATTTTCGACGCGTTCCAAGCGCGACGACCGCCGCCTCGCGGCTTTTTGAAGAGGCGCTCGCTGGCCTCGCTGCTGACGGCGCAACGATCATTGTCGCGGGATTTGAAAAGGAGTCGCGGCTCGGGCAGGCGATATTTGGCGAAGATATCGTTTTGCCGAAGCTACGTCATTTCCTGCTGCTCGACGATGCGATCGAATGGGCTGAAGACCAGCTGATCTATCGCTATGGCGGCTTCGAGGGTCTTGCCAAGACGATACATCTCAGCGAGCAGGAGTTGCTCGCGAGGCTAACCTCGGATGAACTGGATTACATCACGGCGATTGGAGTCGCGCGTTCCTTCAAGACGGGCGACCGAATCATCGCCGCCGGAGAGCCGGCTGATTCGCTGTTTTTCCTGCAGAGCGGCATGGTCAGCGTAAAGCTGCCCAGCGGCGCGCGTCTCGCTTCGATTTCGCCGGGCATGGCGTTTGGCGAGATGGCGCTCATCGAACGTGAACGCAGCGCAGACGTATGGGCCGACACGATGGTGCAATGTCTCGAATTGCCGCTGAGCGCCTATGCGACGTTCCGGAAGAGTCATCCGGAAACGGGAGAACTCATCATGCGAAATCTCGCATCGCTATTATCTAAGCGACTGATGCTCGCCAACGCGAAAGTCAACCTGCTCAGCGCATATTGAATTGTCCACGGCCAAACACGCGCGACGCCTGTAAGGCTGGCGAGCTATACGGGATTTTTTGGAGCCATGCTTGGCGCGGCGGCAGCCTGCCGGAGAATTGCGCCCGTTTCTTCGGGCAAGAAGACTCTGGTGAGACGATTGCGGGTCAGATGGCCCGCGGCGACGTCCGCAATCTCCAAAGCGGCCGCCGTCGCGTCGTCAGGCGCCTCGAACAGCGCAAAGCCGTCATATTCTGCGCCCGGCGTGTAGTATAGTCCGATGAGGCGCCCGCCGAAGTGCTTGAGAAGCGCCTCCGAAGCCGCGACGCGGTCCTGCGGCGCCTTGATGAAGGTGGCCCAAGCCGCAGGGGAATACGAAAATTGCGCCAGGAATAAAGGCATCTCTTCCTCCGTTCGCCGACGGCAGTCTGCGCGTTTCGGAAAAGCCTGGCAATACTGGCCAAGAGCAGGCGCTCAGTGTGTGATTTGCCTTCTGACAGCGCTGATCTTACGTGGTGTCTGCGTTACGCGCCCGTCAAAATCTGGCGCTTCAATGCTGATGTCGCAACCGGAGGCAAGATGACGTTATCGGGTCGTGTGGCCGCGCGCGTCGGCGTGAGTCGCGAGAGAGTCGTCAGCGCACTGCTTAAAATATTCGCAGCGTTGCTTTATTTCGCCCAAGCAGCAGAAGCGCAAGCGGAAGGGCCGGCTCCCGAAGTTGTCGTTTCTCGCCCACTCGCCAGAACGATTCCGAACTGGGACGAATATACGGGACGTTTCGAGCCGCTCAAGCAGGTCGAGGTCCGCGCGCGCGTCTCCGGCGCTCTGGAAAAGATCAATTTCACAGACGGACAATTCGTCAAGGCAGGCGACGTCTTGTTCGTTATCGATCAGCGGCCGTATCAGATTGCAGTCGACAGCGCCCGAGCGGAACTCGCCCGGGCGCAGGCGCAGGCGGCGATGTCGTCTCGCGATTACGCGCGCGCGCAGGAAATGACGCAAGGCCGAACCATTACCGCACGCGACGTCGATCAACGGAGAGCGAGCAGTGATATCGCCAAGGCGCAAGTCCTGAGCGCCGAAGCGGCGCTTCGAAACGCCGAGCTCAATCTTGAGTGGACCCAGGTTCGCGCCCCAATCTCCGGGCGCGTTTCGGACCGTCGCGTCGACCCGGGCAATCTGGTGCAAGGCGGACAGGCGGGGGCGACCTTGCTGACGACGATCGTGACGCTCGATCCCATTCATTTCGTTTTCGACGCCTCGGAGGCCGACTACATTCGCTATGCGCGCGCGGCGGAGCGACGCAAGGAACTGTCGCATGAGTTGAAGAATCCTGTTTCCGTCCGGCTTGCCGACGAGACCGAATGGACGCGCAGCGGCGTCATGGACTTCCTCGACAATCAGATCAACCGGCGTTCCGGCACGATCCGCGGGCGGGCGATCTTCGACAATAAGGACTATTTCCTGACGCCTGGCGCCTTCGGCCGCCTGCGTCTGTTCAGCGGCGACATGTCGGCGCTGCTTATCCCCGACGCCGCCGTCGTTTCGGATCAGACGAGCAAGACCGTGCTTGTCGTATCCGATGACAACAAGGTCGTCGCCAAATCGGTGACCCTCGGCGCCATTCACAGGGGCCTGCGCGTCATTCAATCCGGTCTCGGCGCAAAGGATCGAATCGTGATCGGCGGGCTGGCGAATCCGATGGTTCGGCCGGGGGCCGCCGTGCAGCCGAAGGACGGCGAGATCAAGGAAGCGCCCGTCGCGGTCAGCGACCGATAGTCAGCGAGACCAGGAACGCTATGCGCATTGCACATTTCTTCATCGAACGGCCGATCTTTGCGGCGGTGCTGTCCGTGCTTCTCACGCTCGCGGGGGTGATCGCGCAAGGCGCACTTCCCGTGTCCGAATATCCGGAAATCGCGCCGCCAACGGTCAATATCACCGCGACCTATCCTGGCGCCTCGGCGGATGTGATCGCCGAAACCGTGGCCTCGCCGATTGAGCAGGAGGTCAACGGCGTCGACGACATGCTCTACATCACGTCGCAATCGACAGGCGACGGACATGTGTCGATAGACGTGGTGTTCAAGCCGGGCGTTAACATCGATCTCGCGCAGGTGCTCGTCCAGAACCGCGTCGCGATCGCCAATCCCCGGCTACCGGAAGAGGTGACGCGCTTCGGCGTCGTCGTGAAGAAGGCGTCGCCGGACCTGATGATGGTCGTGCATCTGCTGTCGCCCGACGGCTCGCGCGACCAGCAATATATTTCGAACCATGCGACGCTTTACGTGAAGGACGCCATCGCTCGAATAGACGGCGTCGGCGACGCGCGCCTCTTCGGCGCGAGAGACTATTCGATGCGCGTCTGGCTCGATCCGGCGAAAGTCGAAGCGCGCGATCTGACGGCCGGCGACGTCATCGCCGCTCTGCGCGCCGCCAATCTGCAGGTCGCCGCGGGCGCCGTCAATCAGCCGCCCGCCGCCTCGGCGGGCGCCTTTCAGCTTTCGGTGCAGACTCTCGGACGGCTCAGCACGCCGGAGCAATTCGGCGACATCGTCATCCGCGCCGACGCCGACGGCCAGATTCATCTACGCGACGTCGCGCGGATCGAGTTCGGCGCCCAGGACTATACGCTCAACGCCTATCTGAACCACGACGTGGCGACCGCGCTCGGCATTTTTCAGCGCCCTGGCTCGAACGCCTTGCAGACGGCCGAATCCATCAAGCGGGAGATGGAGCGGCTGAAGAAGAATTTTCCTTCCGGCGTCGACTATGCGGTCATTTACAATCCCACCGAATTCATCCAGCAGTCGGTCGACGAGGTCGTTCATACGCTGCTCGAGGCGGTCGTCCTGGTCGTCCTGGTCGTGATCCTTTTCCTGCAGACGTGGCGCGCCGCGATCATTCCGGTGGCGGCGATTCCCGTGTCGCTCATCGGCAGCTTTGCAGTGATGAAAGCCGCAGGCCTCAGCTTCAATACGCTGTCGCTTTTCGGCCTCGTGCTCGCCATCGGCATCGTCGTCGATGACGCCATCGTCGTCGTCGAGAATGTGGAGCGCTATCTCGCGCAGGGACTTTCGCCCAAGGAAGCCGCCCACAAGACCATGGATGAGGTCGGCGGCGCGCTGATCGCCATTGCGCTCGTGCTCTGCGGCGTCTTTATTCCGACCGCGTTCATCAGCGGGCTGCAGGGCGCCTTCTACAAGCAGTTCGCGATCACCATTGCGAGCGCAACGATCATCTCGGCCTTCGTGTCGCTGACCCTGTCGCCGGCGCTCGCGTCAATATTGCTGAAGCCGCATGGGGCGGAAGAAAGCGCCAGCAATCGGCTGAGCTGGGCGCATGCGCCGCTGCGCCGCTTCTTTGACGCGTTCAACGCCGGGTTCGATCGCCTGTCGACGACATATGGCGCGGCGACGGCGCGTCTCGTCCGGCTTGGCGTCGTCATGCTCGCGATCTACGCGATCCTCATCTTTTTCGCTTTCGATCTGTTGCGGCGAACGCCGACCGGGCTCATTCCGCAACTCGACCGCGGCTATGTGATCGCCGCTTTCCAGTTGCCGCCCGGCGCGACTCTCGATCGCACCGACAAGGTCATGCGTAACGCGACCGACATCATTTTGAAGCGCGCGGGAGTGAAGGACGCCGTGGTCTTCACCGGCTTCGACGGAGCGACCTTCACCAATGCGCCGAACACCGGCGTGATCTTCGTCACGCTTGAGTCCTTCGAGGAGCGCGCCAAGAAGGGCCTGTCGGCCGCGCAGATTCAAGGAGATATTTACGCCGAACTTGCGAAGCTGAGCGACGCCTTCGCTTTCGTGCTGCTGCCGGCGTCGGTTCCGGGCATCGGCACCGGCGGCGGGTTGAAGGGCTATGTGCAGGATCGCGCCGGACGCGGCCTTCCGGCGCTCGAAGGCGCGACCTGGACGCTCGCCGGCGCGGCGGGACATTCGGGAGAATTCACCCAGGCGTTTACGCTGTTCAACACGCGCACGCCGCAAATCTTCGCCGACGTCGACCGCACCAAGGCCGAACTCATCGGCGTGCCGATTTGGCGCGTTTTCGAGACGCTCTCGGTCTATCTCGGCTCGACCTTCGTCAATGACTTCAACATGCTCGGCCGCACCTACCGCGTCATGGCGCAGGCGGACAATCCCTATCGCCTGACGTTGCGCGACATCGCCAATCTCAAGACCCGCAGCGCCTCTGGCGCAATGGCGCCGATCGGCGCCGTCGCCACTTTCCGCGACACGACGGGCGCGTTCCGCGTGCCGCGCTACAATCTCTATCCTGCCGCCGAGGTGCAACTAAATCTCGCCCACGGCGTTTCGTCAGGCCAGGGCATCGCCGCGGTCGAAAAGCTGGCGGCGGAGAAGTTGCCGCAGGGGTTCGGCTTCGAATGGACCGAAATCGCTCTGCAGGAAAAACTCGCCGGCCACACCGCCGCTCTCGCTTTCGGCCTCGCGGTGGTTTTCGTGTTTCTTCTGCTCGCCGCGCTCTATGAGAGCCTGCTGCTGCCGGTTTCAGTGATCCTCATCGTGCCGATGTGCATTCTTGCCGCGATGCTCGGCGTGGTCTCACGAGGGCTCGATCGCAACATATTGGTCGAGATCGGGCTCGTCGTGCTGATCGGCCTCGCCGCGAAGAACGCCATTCTCATCGTCGAATTCGCCAAGCAGGCCGAAGACGCCGGCCAATCCAAATTCGAAGCCGCCGTCACCGCTGCCCGCACGCGCCTTCGTCCGATTCTGATGACCTCGCTCGCCTTCATTCTCGGCGTGCTGCCGCTCGCCGTCGCCGAGGGCGCCGGCGCCGAAATGCGTCAGTCGATCGGCGCCGCCGTGTTCTTCGGCATGCTTGGCGTCACTGTCTTCGGCCTCATCTTCACGCCGACCTTCTATGTGGTGGTGCGCATCCTGGCGCGGCATCTGCCCGCGCGCCTTGCGCGAGGCGCCGCGCCCGCAGCGGGACCGGCTGAACGCTTCGCGCATGACATCGGCTTTCACGAAGCGAAGACGGCGCTCGTGAAGAAAGTGATCGAGCGGCGATAGCTCGTTGACCTAGGGGATGCGCGGCGAGGAGCCCGCGGCGGCGTTGCCTGCGTCGCCCGGCCTCTCTCCCGCAATTTCGCCATTTGCGGGCTGCGTTGCGGCGATACGACAAACCATAGTGCGTAGGCAAGGTGTGAGGGTTACAAGACACGGAGGCCAATCACGCAGGCGGTCTACGCGTTCGTGGAACCATTGTTAAGCTTATGCGTTGTTCATAAGTTTTTGGATGGTATTTGAAATTTTTTGCAGGGAGAAATTGAGATGGCCGATGAAAAGATGCCTAGCGCCATGATTGCATGGATGAGTGGTAAGGGCTGGGGCGCGCACCATGATCAGTGGCATTTCGAGCGTCGCTGGGATTTCTGGCACGCACTAGCTGCACAGCCAGGACACGATCCTGATATCGATCACATAATCGCTGACGCAGTGTCTAAGGGCTGGACTCGTTCAAGCCTGCAGGAAGGCTCGCCAGGCAATGGAGAAGATTTTCTCTTTATGCATCGGGCAATGTTTCAACTTTTGAACGACAATTTCCCCCAACATATGCATTTCCTACGGGGGTGGCACTCTCCTCCTCAAGATCCAAGCGACCCAGAGGATCCGGCGCCGGACGCGTTCAATAGTAACATGAAGAATGCGATCAAGAAAATTGAAGCGAATGCGCCTACATTAGCTGACGACAATGCTTACGGTCTCTTCATCGAAACAAATTGGAAGCCCACACCAAATGATCCGTTGGCTCGAAATCCCGACCCAGAAACAGGCATACACAATTACGCACACAATCGCTGGAGCGACCAAGACAGTCCAGTTAACCTTGGCGATCCGCGAGTGAATATTTTCAACGCTCGTTTCTGGAAGCTACATGGGTGGATCGACTATCAATGGTGGAGGTTCCGTCGAGCAAAAGGGTTTGACGATAGCGCTGCAAACTACCAATCGAAATTGCGATTTTACGTGCAAATGATGAATCAGGACGCCCACCATGAGCACTTTGCAGAGGTCATAATGGAACTTGCGCCTCAGAAGACACGCAACGTGTTCGCGTTCGACGTGTTCCCTTAGGCCTTTCACCATGGGTTCAGGCAAACCGAAAAATAATTCATTCAGTAGTTTGGGAGCCGCCAAATCCACCATCCCTTGTGCTGATAGACGAGGGAAAACCGCGTCAGCAGCGAGGACAGGGAGGTCGAGAATGGCAGCAGCCGCGCAATCAGCCTGTCGCCGTCGCTCTTGCGCTCGAAAAAATGCAGCCGCGTCGCGCCGCCCATCGGTTCGACCGCGAAGCCGCCGTCGATCTTTTCATCGCGCAGCCATTGCTGGGCGGATTTGATCAGCCCGTGTGAGACGCCGGTCGCGGCGAAATCCTTATAAGCGATCGAGAGCTTTTGCGGGCGCGCGGCGGCGAGCTTCCACACGTCAGACATGCGCACGGCGACATAGGCGGGCTTGCCGTCGGCGAGTTTCTTCAAGGATTCGCTCGCGCGCGCCTCGTCCGTGTCGAGCAGCGCGTCGATGAAGCGCGTGAAGTTCTCGACGGAAGCGACTGGAGCGCCAGCGCCCCAGCGCGCGCGTTCAGACGCCGCAGCGGCGGACCAGGCGGCGGGCATGAGAAGGCCGCGCGCCTGTGCGTCGTCCAGCGGCGCGGCGCGCCCCGCGACAAGACGGATCGCGCGCGAAAGGTCCCACCAGGCGAGCACGACGGCGTCTTGCGGAACATGTTCGCGGATCGCGGCGAGCACTTTCGAAAGGTCGCTTGCGGAAGCGTCGGAAAAGAAGATCGGCTGCGTCACTTCATTGCGCCACACGAGCGGCGTCAGTCGTCCTGACTCGTCGCGCGCGATTATGCCGTCGGCGACCGGACGGCGCTCGTCCTTGGCGGAAATCTCGATCTGTTGAAGGCGATCGGCGCTGAGATCGAAGGCTGCGACTTCCTTGGCGGCGTCGGCCGAGATCGGCGCGAGACGCGCTTCAAATGGAACGGTCGGATTAAGGCCCGCGTAAATCGCCCAGCCGAGCAGGGCGAAGCCGAAGACGAGGAGGGCGACGCCGGCGATAAGCCGAATGCGGGGAGTCATGCGCGTCTAACTATCAGAGTTGCGATTTTCGTTCCCGGATTGTCATTTCCGCGCAAGCGGAAATCCAGAGCAACCGCCAGATGTTTTGGAGAAGGCCCCTGGATTCCCGCTCGCGCTTCGCGCGTCGGGAATGACATCGCGGGTTCCTGCCAAAACAGCATCGTCATTGCGAGGAGCGCAGCGACGAAGCAATCCAGAGCCGCTCTTTCGCGCTGGGTTGCTTCGCTCCGCTCGCAATGACGGCGGTGAGCCTCGATCACCTGCCCTTGCGTCCGCGTTGCATCAGCAGTCCTGCGCCGGCAAGCATGGCGAGCAGCCCGAGACCGCCCGCGAAGGCGCGGCGCGTCGGCGAGTCGAGATCAATGTCGCCGCGCTTCTGGCCGGAGACGCGCTTCAGCTCGGCGCGGATTTCCGCCGCCTCGCGCAGCTTCGTATCCTCGTCGTTGATCTTCGCCGCCGCGCCGATGAGCTGCGACCAGCCCTCGGTATAGGTGTAGCCGCCGGGGTTCATATGGGCGAGCCCCTTGTAGTGCTTGATCTGATGATGCTCCCACATGTCGGCGAACACATATTCGATGGCGCTCGGATTATTGCCCTTCTGCCAGAACAGTTGGAAGAAGCCGCCCGCATCGTCCTTCTCAGGCGCAGGCGGCGCCGGACGATTCGTCGTCTGACCCGGCAGCAGCCTGTCGTTGTAGAGCTTCACCAGAACGCTGCGCGCCTTCTCGGTGATGTCGAGGCCGGAAATGATTCCCTTGTCCATGCCGTCGAGATAGGCGCGCGCGAAACTGTCGGAGTGACAGTTGGAGCAGGTCGACACCCATGACTCCTTGCGCTGCGTGAACCAGGGGTGGTTCAGATTTTCGGCGATTTTCGGCATCGGCACGAAGGCCCAGCGCGCCTTGCGCACCATGTTGTGCGTGAACTTGCCCTGATATTCCATATGGCAGAAGGCGCAGGTCGGGGCGTTCATATTGCCCTTTTCCATCGCGTCGGCGAGCCGCACGTTCCAGTCCCATGTGTCGCCGCGGGTCTGATAGATCGTGCCGTGTTTCGAGAGCATGTAGCCCTCAAATTCATTGTGATCGACGCCATTGTGGCAAATGGCGCAGGCCTGCGGCTTGCGCGCCTGCACAGCCGAGAATTCGTGACGCGTGTGGCAGGAGTTACATGTCGTCTGCGGCGTGTGGCAGAAGGTGCATCCTTCCGCGACTTCGCGTTGCTCCATCGCCGCCCATACCGCGTTCTCGACATTGGCCTTGTAGGAGAGCGCATGTGACGGATGGCCGGGCTTCCATTGATCCTGCGGCCAGGTGAAAGTGTCGCGCTCCGACTCGCGTTCGGCGAACTGCTGGACATGGCATTGGCCGCAGGCGGCTGCGTCCGGCATCCGCAATTCAGTCTTGTGTTGCCCATGATCCTTGCCGACTCCCATATGGCAGTCGATGCAGCCGACCTCCTTTAGCGTTTCGCCGTTCTTGAGCGTTCCCATCGAGCGGAGATTGTTCTCGACCTCAATGATCATCGCCTTTTTGTAGGCGCGCGGCTCGGACTCCGGCAGATTGCGGATCGCGTCGAGATTGCCATGCACGCTGCCCTTCCAGCTATGCGTCCAGCCGGGCGTGACCTGGCTGTGGCATTCGACGCAGTCGCCGCGCTTCGCGTCGATGTCGATCGTCTGCGGCGGCTTATAGAAGTCGTGCGGATCGAGATATTTCGAGATCGGAATCGGCTCCCAATATTTCGAGAGCGAGCCTTTGCCGGCCCCTTGCGATTCGTCGTAGTAGCGCTTGGTCAGCGCGTCATAGAGTTCCTTCGGCGAAGCGGTCTTCGCCAGACCCAGCGCTTTGAAGGTTTCATCGGGCGTGTCGGCAAAAACCGGCGCGCTGACGCCAAGGGTCAGGGCAGGCGCGAGGATCAGCGCAAGGCGGGTCGCATAAGAAAAAAACTTCTTCAAATTCAGCATGCTTCCTCGCCCTTCCCGATCTGGCTGCATTCTCGGCTCCTGCGACGCGAGTGGAAAGGACCACAGCCATTCCCGCGAATGAGGCCACCCCTTTGCTTCCTACCGCCTCGTCAGGGCGTTTGGCGACGGTAGATGACAAGAAACCAAAGAAACCATGACGACGCGCGCATTCTCATCCAGCTTAAGGACTGCCGAGGCTCCGCCCGGCATGCGACTCTACGCGGTTGGCGACGTTCACGGCCGCGCCGACCTCCTGCATGTCCTCGCCGAAGCGATCGCTGAGGATATCGCAGCGCGCCCCTGCCGTGAGGCGGTCACCATCTTTGTTGGAGATTACATCGACCGCGGCCTTGGCTCCAACGGCGTGTTGAAGCGCTTGTCGGCTGGAGATTTTCCCACGCCGATCGTCGCGCTGCGCGGCAATCATGAAGACGCGCTGCTGCGCTTTCTCGACGACGCCGCGGCGCTCGATCAATGGGTTTACAACGGCGCGCTGACGACGCTGCATTCCTACGGCGTCGACGCCGGCGAAGAATTCGCGCTCGGCGGCGCGTCGCGGGTTCGCCAGAAATTTCTCGCGCATTTCCCGCAGGAACATCGCCGCCTCGTCGAAGAAACCAGGCTCTGGACCGAATATGGCGACTATTTCTTCTGCCATGCCGGCGTGCGGCCCAGCCGGTCGCTGCATCTGCAGGACCCGCATGATTTGATGTGGATTCGCGAAGGTTTTCTCGATTGCAGCGAGTCGTTCGGCAAGGTGATCGTGCATGGCCACACGCCGCATCGCGAGGTCGAAGATTTGCCGAACCGGATCAATCTCGACACTCACGCGGTAAGCAGCGACGCGCTCACCGCGGTGGCGCTGGAAGGCTTCGAGCGGCGGTTCATTCAGACCGCGTGACTCAGCCGAGGCGAAGCTCGAAAGCGTTTTCGAGATGACGCGGCAGTCGGCGCGGCGCGAGAAAAATCGCATCGGCGCGCAGCGTATAGGTCATCGCCCAAGGGTTGGCGGCGAGCCAGCGGCCTGCGGCGAGCGAGAAGCGCCGTTGCTTTTGGGGGGTGATGGCGATCGCGGCGTCCTCAAGATCGCCGCGCGCCTTCACTTCGACGAAGACGATGGTGCGGCCGCGCCGTGCGATAACATCGATTTCGCCGCCATGCGTCCGATAATTGCGCGCGAGGATTCGATAGAGCCGCGCTCGCAGCCACAGCGTCGCCAGCGTCTCGGCGCGAAGCCCATAGACATAGGCGGCGCGGCGGGCGTGGTCCCTTGACTCGCTCATAGCAAAACGCGCGCGATCATTATGCCCCCTCCCCAACCCTCCCCCGCTTCGCGGGAGAGGGAGTCAGACTCGGGTCCCGGCGATGAACTGCATAATTTGCGTCGTTAGGGTCCCCTCTCCCGCGAAGCGGGGGAGGGACAGGGAGGGGGCGCAAGCACATCTTACTTCCCTCGCGCCGCCGCAAGCTCCAGCGCCCGCGCGTAGACTTGCCGGCGCGGCTGGCCGGTCGCCGCCGAAACGACGCTCGCCGCGTCCTTCACCGAATGCGCGATCAGCGCCTCTTCAATTCGGGCGTCGAGGTCGGCGGCCGAAGCCTGCGCCGCGCCCGCGCCAGGCGGAGCGACGAGAAGCACGATCTCGCCCTTCGGCGGCTCTTCTTCGGCGAGCGTCGCTGCGAGTTCATCGAGCGCGCCGCGACGGACAGACTCAAACATCTTGGTCAGTTCGCGCGCGATCGCAGCATCGCGTTTGCCGAGCACCGCCGCGCAATCGGCAAGCGTTTCGACCAGCCGGCGCGGGCTTTCGAAAAACACCAGCGTTCCGGGAATGTGCGCCAGTTCGGCGAGTCGCGCCCGGCGCGGGCCGCTCTTATGGGGCAGAAACCCCTCGAAGAAGAAGCGGTCGGTCGGCAGTCCGGCGACGACCAGCGCGGCGAGCACGGCGGACGGCCCCGGCACCGAGGTCACGTGCACGCCTTTCTCCAGCGCCTCCTGAACCAGCCTGAAGCCCGGATCGGAGACGAGCGGCGTGCCGGCGTCGGAGACCAGCGCGAGCTTCGCTCCCGCTTCCAGCCGCGCCAGGAGATGCGGGCGGATGACCCTGGCGTTGTGTTCGTGATAGGCGATGAGCGGCGTCGAAATCCCGTAATGGGCGAGCAGCGTTTTGGTCACCCGCGTATCCTCGGCGATCACCGCATCCGCCGCGGCGAGCGTGGATAGCGCGCGAAACGAAACGTCCTTGAGATTGCCGATCGGCGTTGCGACAAGGTGGAGTCCGGGCTCGATCCTCTCCGCTTCGGCGCGCAGCCCGAAAGCGGTATAGCTCGCAGAGGGCGGGGGAGAGGCCTCGATGGTCATGCGCGTCGCCGATCTTCGTTCTTTTTAGGATACGCGATGTTCGTTTAACAGGACAAGCGCTAACTGCGCTCAAGATGGGTCAAGGCCGCAATTCCTCCAAATGGCCCGTCTATTGACTTTCGGACAGGGACTCGGACCTTAGCGCAGAACAGCCGCGCCATGGCGAGAGCCCTGTCGCAGGGGGACCTTATGCCGACATTGTCTTCTCACGGGCGCGCCGGTGCGCCCAGGCGCCGGGCCGTGACGAAACATGCCGCGCTTTTTGGCCTCGCGGCTTTGCTCGCCGCCTGCAATCCCACCAGCGGTCCCTGGGCGCCCGGCGCGCGCGACCTGAAATTGAGCGCCTCGACGCAGACCGCGCCTGCCGAGGGTGAAACGATTGGAACTGGCGCGGTGAAAATCGCGCTGATCGTGCCCTTGACCGGCCCGTCGGGACCTTCGTCCGTCGGCGCGTCGCTCTTGAACGCCGCAAAGCTCGCTTATGCCGACAGCGGCGACAATGACGTGACGATCCTCGTCAAGGACGATCGCTCGACGCCGTCCGGCGCCGCCGCGGCGACTCAGACGGCGATCAACGAGGGCGCCGAAATCGTTCTGGGTCCGGTGTTCGGCGCCGGAGTCAAAGAGGCGAGCCGCGTCGCGCGCGCCGCCAACAAGCCGATGATCGCCTTCTCCACCGACTCGTCGGCGGCAGGCCGCGGCAGCTATCTCTTGTCCTTCGCGGTCGAGGGCTATGTCGACCGGGGCGTCAGCTACGCGTCGCAGCATGGCAAGAAGTCGATCGCCGCGCTCGTTCCCGAAAACGATTATGGCACACTGGCGATGGCGCAGTTCCAGCAGAGCGCCGCGACCTACGGCATCCGCGTGCCGGTGATCGAGCGTTACAAGCCCGGCGCGCCGGGCGAGTCGGTGAAGCGTCTGGCCGCCGCGCGCGATCAGTTCGATGCGCTGTTCATTCCCGAGCAGGCCGAAGCGATGCAGGCGGTGTCAAAGGAGCTCGTCGCGAACGGCATCGACGCGAAGAAGGTGCAGATTTTCGGCACCGGCCTGTGGAACGACGCGCGCACGCTGAACCTGCCGGCGCTGCAGGGCGCCTGGTTCACGGCGCCCGAGAACGCAGGCTTCAACGCCTTCGCGCAGCGTTACAAGGCGAAATACGGCTCCGACCCCGCGCGCGTCGCGACGCTCGCCTATGATGCGGTGTCGCTCGCCATCGCGCTGTCGCGGTCGCAGGGCTCGCAGCGCTATTCGGAAAGCGTGCTGACCAACCCGTCCGGGTTCAACGGCGCCGACGGCGTCTTCCGCTTCAAACCGGACGGCGGCAATGAGCGCGGCCTCTCGGTGCTGGAGATCGGCGGCGGCTCGGCGAAGATCATTTCGCCGGCGCCGCGCAATTTCACCGGCAACGGCGCGTAGGGCGATGAACCCTCTCCCATAGGGAGAGGGTGCCTGCGGAGCAGCCGGGTGAGGGGTAGTAACCGTCGAGGGGCCTATATTGTCGCCCCTCATCCGACCCGGCTTCGCCGGGCCACCTTCTCCCCAAGGGAGAAGGATGCGCGCCTTTTTCGGAGAGAGGGTTGCGCTCCTTCGGGAGAGAGTTACGCCGTCGCGCTTTCGCCTGCGATCTTGCCGAAATCGGCGACGCCCATCATCACGCGGCGCAGTTCGGCAAGAAGCCGCAGACGGTTGAGGCGCAGATCGGCGTTGTCGGCGTTGACCGTCACATCGTCGAAGAAGGCGTCGACCGGCGCGCGCAGCTTTGACAGCGCGCGCATGGCGCCGGCAAAATCTTCGGTCTTGAGATGTTCCGCGGTCTCTTCGCGTGCGCGGGCGATCGCCGCGGCGAGCTTGTGCTCCTGCGGCTCGATGCGCAGGTTCGGCGCATGGCGATGCGCATAGGCCTCCGGCCCGTCCTTCTTCTCCTCGATCTTGAGAATATTGACGGCGCGGCGGAAACCCGCGAGCAGATTCTTGCCGTCGTCGGTTGAGAGGAATTTGTCGAGCGCCTCGACCTTGCGCGTGATCATGAGCAGATCGTCCTGTAGCGGCGCTTCCCCTCCCCCTTGCGGGGAGGGGCTAGGGGTGGGGGTTTCTGTTTCCACAACAGCCCCGAGCGCCGCGTCTATCAGATCGTATCGCGCCCCCTTGTCGCGCAAGTAGACCTTGAGGCGATCGATGAAAAATTCGAGGAGGTCCGTGGCCGCGTCATGCCCGGACTTGTTCCGGGCATCCACGCCGTCACGCTGCGCGTGGATGGCCGGGACAAGCCCGGCCATGACGCCATGGAGCGGCAACCGCAGCTCATTCTCCAGCACGATCCTGATCATCCCCAGCGCCGCTCGTCGCAGCGCGTAAGGGTCCTTGCTCCCCGTCGGCTTCTCGTCGATCGCCCAGAAGCCGACGAGCGTGTCGAGCTTGTCGGCGAGCGCCACGGCGATCGACACGGGATCGGTCGGTATGCGGTCATTCGGCCCCTGCGGCTTGTAGTGCTCTTCACAAGCCGCGGCGACGCTTGCGTCTTCGCCTTGCGCGCTCGCGTAATAGCGGCCCATCAGCCCCTGCAATTCCGGAAACTCGCCAACCATTTCGGAAACGAGATCGGCCTTGCAGAGCGTCGCGGCGCGTTCGGCGAGAAAGGCGTCGGCGCCGACGTTTCTCGCAAGCTCTTTCGCCAGCGCCGCGATGCGTTTCACCCGCTCGCCCTGCGTGCCGAGCTTTTCGTGAAAGACGATTGAATCGAGCTTCGGCAGGCGCGCTTCGAGCTTCGTCTTGAGATCGGTCTCGTAGAAGAATTTCGCGTCGGACAGCCGCGCGGCGATGACGCGCTCGTTGCCGGCGACGACCGTCGCGCCGCTGTCGGAGGCTTCGATATTCGAGACAAGGATGAAGCGGTTTGTCAGGGCGTCGGCAGTCGGCAGTCGGTCTCCGGTTTTCGACTGCCCACTGCCGATTGCCGACTGCCGCAGCACGAAACATTTCTGATTGACCCGGATCGTCGCGCGGATCACTTCCGGCGGAATGACAAGAAAACTCTCGTCGAACGACCCCATCAGCGTCACCGGCCATTCGACCAGCCCCGCGACCTCTTCGAGCAGGCCCGCGTCTTCGACAAGCTCCAGCCCCTGCGCGAAGGCGAGGTCCTTCGCGTCGTGCAGAATGATGTCGCGCCGGCGCGCCGGATCGATCACCACCTTGGCGCGTTCGAGCGAGCGCGCGTAATCGTCGAAGCGCCTCACCTGGATTGCTTGGGGCGCCAGGAAGCGATGGCCGTAGGTCACATTGCCGGACGCGACGCCGTCGACCTCGAAGAGCACGATGTCGGGCGTCTCGGTCTCCGGTCCGAAGGTCGCGACGATGGAATGGAGCGGGCGCACCCAGCGCAGCGACTCCGGCCGTTCGGACGCGGCGCCCCAGCGCATCGATTTCGGCCAGGGAAAGCTCTTGACGATCGCCGGCAGAATCTCGGCGACCACGTCGATGGTTTGTGCGCCGGCGCGTTCGATGAGCGCGAGATAAAACTCGGCGCCCTTCTTGTCCTTCTCGATTTTCGCCTGATCGAGCGAGGCGAGTCCGGCGCTTTTGAGAAAGCCGGCGATCGCCGCCTCCGGCGCGCCGACGCGCGGCCCCTTGCGCTCCTCGCGCAAATCGGGCTGGCGGTTGGGCAAGCCGACGACCTGTAGCGCGAGACGGCGCGGCGTGGCGTAGGCGGCGGCGCCGTCATAGGTCACGCCGCGATCGACCAGCGCATGGGTGACCAGCCGCTTGAGGTCGTCGGCCGCCTGCCGCTGCATGCGCGCCGGAATTTCTTCGCAGAAAAGTTCGAAAAGGAGATCGGACATTACGTTTGGTCAGTCTGGCTGCATTCGCCTTCCCCCGCTTGCGGCGGGGAGGCGTAATTAACCCTCCCCTTGACGGGGAGGGTCGCATTGCGAAGCAATGCGGGGTGGGGTGAAGGCAGAGCTTTCATTGAAAGGTTTCGTATAGCGAGCTTCACAAGGTGTCGAGCGTGCGAGTGGCCCTACCACCCCACCCCACCCCGCGCCTTCGGCGCGACCCTCCCCGTCAAGAGGAGGGTGACCGCTGCAGCCGCAACGAATGCTTCAGGCGATTTCCTTGACCGCCGGGCTCGGCGCATCGAGCAGAAATTTCTCCACTTCCAGCGCCGCCATGCAGCCGAGGCCCGCCGCGGTGACCGCCTGACGATAAATTTCGTCGGCGACGTCGCCGGCGGCAAAGACGCCGGGCGTGCTGGTGCGCGTCGTCCCAGGCTCGACGGCGATGTAGCCGGAGGGCTTGATCGTCAGTTGCCCACGGAACAGCTCAGACGCCGGCGAATGGCCGATGGCGACGAAGACGCCATCCGCCGCAAGCGCATGGACAGCGCCGGTCGCGACATTCCTGACGCGCGCGCCGGTGACGCTCAGCGGGTTTTCGTCGCCGACGATTTCCTCGATGACGTGATTGAAGAGTATCGAGACGTTTTCCTGCGCGAGCAGGCGCTTGACCAAAACGCGCTCGCTGCGGAACTCCTCGCGGCGGTGGACGATCGTCACATGCGACGCGAGATTGGAAAGATATAGCGCTTCCTCGACAGCAGTATTGCCGCCGCCGACGACCAGCACTTTCTTGCCCCTGAAGAAGAAGCCGTCGCAGGTTGCGCAAGCCGAGACGCCGAAGCCCTTGAACTTTTCTTCGCTCGGCAGGCCGAGCCATTTCGCCTTCGCGCCGGTGGCGATGATGAGCGAGTCGCAGCTATAGGAGGCGCCCGAATCTCCCATGAGCCGAAAGGGCCGCTCGTCGAGGCGCGCCTCGACGATATGGTCCGAGACGAGCTTCGCGCCGACATGTTCGGCCTGCAGCCGCATCTGTTCCATAAGCCAGGGCCCCTGGATCGGCTCGGCGAAGCCGGGGTAATTCTCGACCTCGGTCGTAATCATGAGCTGGCCGCCTTGATCGAAGCCGGCGATAAGCATCGGCTCAAGCAGCGCTCTCGCGGCGTAGATCGCCGCCGTATAGCCGGCCGGGCCGGAGCCGATGATGATGACGCGCGCGTGTTGCGGCATTGGGGGGCGGCCTCGCAGATGATGACGTCCGCAATCTAGCCATTATCAGCGTCGCCGCAACCGCTCGGGCGCGGTCACGCGGCCAATGCAAAACGCCCTCCCGGAAAATCGGAAGGGCGTTGAATCACGTCGCCGCGAGCAAGTCCTGCCTACCAGCCCCAACCGCCGTCGCCGCCCCCGCCCGGGCAGAGGTTCGCCCACTGGCGTCGCCAGCCCCGATGGGTCCACACTCTGCGGAGCTGATGGCAGTCGCCATAGCCGGCGTTGTAATAGGGCAAGCTCCTGGCCGCGCCGTATCGGGGCGAATAGGCGGGCAGGTCTGTGCGGTAATAGCTCCAGCCCCAAGGCTGGCCCCAGCCTTCAGGCCGGCCGGGGCCGGCGCGGCCGCCCCACCGGCCGGCCCAGTGGACGCCGGGCAGTACGGCGCCACGAAGGCCGGCGCCGCCCCAGCCGAAGTCGCGCCAGCCGCCGCCGCCCCAGCCGAAGCCATGCCATCCGTCCCAAGGCTGCGCCTGAGCGACGCCTGATTGAGCCGTCAGGACGAGGAGTAAAGCGCCAGCCGTGGCCGCCGCCTTGATCAATTTGGACATGTTCAGTTCCTCGGTTCTCGTTTCGCATCAGGCGGGCAGACCGAAGCGCCGCTGCGGCGGGACGAGCACGGGGGCGAGACCAGCCTGTCAAGTCTCCGGGATGGGCTTAGGACGAGGGCTTGGGGCTAGTCGTGGAGCCTACCAACCCCATCCGCCCCATCCGCCGCCCCAGCCGCCACCGTAGCCGTTCCAGCAGACGTTCACCCACTGACGCCGCCAGCCCCAGCTAGTCCACACGGTGCGGAGCTGATAGCAATCGTTGTAGCCGATGCTGGAATAATAGGGCCATCCCCAGCCGGCGCCGATCAATCCTGCGCCGTACCAAGGCCGCCACGGGCGATAGTAGCCGGCCCACGGTCGCCTCCATCCCCAGCCGCCTCCGCCCCAGCCTCCCCATCCACCGCGCCAACCTCCGCCCCAAGGCCTGCCCCAGCCGCCGCCCCAACCGGCGCCGCGCCAGCCGCCCCAGCCGCCTCGGAATCCTCCCAAACCGCCGCCCCAGCCGCCTCGGAATCCTCCAAAGCCGCCTCCCCAGCCGCCTCGGAATCCTCCGAAGCCACCGCCCCGACCGCCCCATTGGGCGTCGGCAATCTCCGTTTGCGCCAGCAAGCCAACGAGCAACGCCGCCGTCGCGACCGCCGTCTTGATCGATTGAGACATTTTGCAGCTCCTGATGCGGCTTAACACCGGGCTGGCTGATGGAAGGCGCGCACACTCGGGGCGCACGAAATTCCGCCGCCAGCCCCGCCAACCTCGCTAAATCGCGCCCTGCGCATGTATTTCAAGAAGCGACGCTTTCGACCATTACGCAGGACTCGAATCTGTGTGGATAATAATTCGTCAGTGCTGCGCTTATGTCCAATAGCTCCAGCAGGAATATTGCAAAGCAGACGCATTCGTCAAAGATAATTGCAAACAACAAAGGAACAATAGTCGGACAAGTATTGTTGCTTAGATTGCATGAATTCGTTCTTGACGTTGCGGCGATGATTCTATGGTCACGCCATTCTTTGGTCACGAGCGATTTCTATTGGCGGCAGAGCTGAGCATCAGCCGGTGAACGTACAAGGGAGAAATGGTTGTGAGGAAAATTATGCCTGGAATTGTGGCGGTCGCAGTTGCGAGCATGCTTACTGCGAATGCGGGGCAGGCGAGGGAATGGGTAGGCAAGGCCTCCTATTACGACCTCAAGGGCCGGACGGCGAGCGGGGCGCGGGTCGGCGCATTCACGGCCGCGCATCGGACGCTGCCCATGGGTTCTCGCGTGCGCGTCACCAATCTGCGCAACCATCGTTCGGTCGTCGTCACCGTGAACGATCGCGGCCCCTTCACGCATGGACGCGTGATCGACGTCTCCGCCTCGGCGGCGGAAAGCCTCGGGTTCAAATCGGCCGGCGTCGCCCCAGTCAAAGTCGAAACGGTTTCCGACTAATATCGCCACCATAAAGCGCTGATCAGGCCGCGCTCGGCGGGGGAATTCACCCCGCCGATGGCCGCTATTCCGCCGATTTGCAGGGAAAGCGATGCGGTCATGTCATAGACCGCGCTGAGCTGAAATTTCTGGGCGGCGATGACGCCTGCCGGACCTCCTCTGGGCGCAAAGCCAGAGAAGCTTTGCGCGAGAAGCAGGAGCGGGGGCAGGGGACGCAGGCCGGCGGTGAAGTCGGCGCGGATTTCGTCGCCGTTCTGTCCACGAGATCTGTAGCCCAGTTGCGCGTCGACGAAGGCGGGAAGGCCGAAAACTTCGAACGGCCTGCCGACGAGAAGGCGCAGGTCGCCTTGAACGGCGTCGCGCATATCGAGAAATCGCCGCGCCCCGGGCGAGGCCGCCCGCACGCCGGCCTGCAGCGAGACGATATAGTCGCCCCAAGTGAAAAGCAGCGTTCGTGCGCCCAGTCCGCCCAATCCCAAGCCTTCGTACCGAGCGCCGGCCGGCCCCTGCAGCGACAGGGGAAGGCCGGCTTTGGCTTCGTCGATCAGCAGGTTGAGATGGTCGAAGGGTCCGGCGGCGCCCTGGAAATTCATGTAACCGCCCTCGGCGACGATGGTCAGCCAGTCGAGGACGCCATGCTCGACGTAGACGCGGGTCTCGAACTTTCGGTAGGGCGGCGTTTGAATCAGCCGTCCCTTCGCGTCATAGGCCTTGCGCGCGTCGGCGAAAGTGGTGGTGAGGATCGCCTGTCCCTCGCCCGGCGGCATCAGCCACGCGCCGGCGTAGACGTCTTGCGCGGCGACGGCCGTCGCGCAATTTACGATGACAACTGCTGACGACGCACGCATGGCGCAACGCTGGGCCAAATGCCGCCCGCCGCCTGCGGTCGGCGCACTTTGCGACCGTAGGCGGGATATCGTCGGTTGGCAATCGAAAGCCGCGCTTAAGCGCCGACATGCGCGTGCACGTCGTGTCCGCCGTGACGCCGCATGATGTCGATCGCCGCGCGCTCCCTTTCGTCGTTCCACGCGCGCGCCCAGAGCAGCAGCCCACCGTGCTTCAGTTGCGACTGGGCCCAATTGGCCTGACGGTCGCCGACGAGCTTCGAAAGCAGCAGGCCCAAAACTCCTGCCGCGCCGCCGGTCAGGAGACCGATGGCGATGGCGCTCGCAAGCGCCAAGCCGAAGGCAAGGGCGAGGCCCGCGCCGATAATCACGCCAACGTAGAACAGAACGCCGACGAGCGAGGCCTTGCCGATATTGAGCGACTCGCTGTCGATATAGGCGGAGCGAGGCGCCGCGGGACTGTCTTCGAGTTCGTTCGCGCGCACCTCCTTGTCGCCGAGTTTCTGGCGCACCTTGTCTTCTTCGGCGAGCAGGCTGATTTCCGAACGGTCGAAGCCGCCGGTGAGAAGGTCGTCGATCGCCGACTGCAGCTTGTCGACGGCGTCGAACACGCCGACG
Organism: Alphaproteobacteria bacterium; assembly: GCA_016869435.1. Classification (GTDB taxonomy): domain Bacteria; phylum Pseudomonadota; class Alphaproteobacteria; order Rhizobiales; family Beijerinckiaceae; genus Methylocystis. The sequence goes on from VGEB01000047.1 coordinate 21,984, forward strand.
ACCTCGCGCATGTCATGCCGTTCTTCGGGGGTGGGAACTCGGTTCGTTTCCATGTCGGTGCTCCTCGCGGCGCTTGGAGCAAGTTCCGAAAAAGTTGACCGACTTTTTCGATTCGGACTTGCTCGAGCCTGTTAATTTGGCGCGATTTCTTATCGATCAGACGATCCCGTCTGATCGGAAAGCGCGCTAGCGCGGCCGCGCTCTTGACGCTTAAAGGGAGCGGCGCCGCCGGCGTTCAAGGGCGCGCCGACGGGAAATCGAGACACGACTCGAAGCAATGTGGGGCGCGTCGCGTCTATAGGGGCCGTTGGGGCGCGCCGGTTTCCGGCGGGGCTTAAGCCGCGCGGCGCTGGGACGCGCCGCCGAAAAATTCGAGATAGCGCGCGTCGATTTCGGCGACGGGCATCACTACGAAAACATCGGTCGTGTTGAACTTGCGGTCGACGACGGCGCCGTCGCCGAAACGCGCGCCGACGCGCAGATAGCCTTTGATCAGCGGCGACAGCGCGTCGCGCGCCTTGCGCGGGTCGAACGCGTCGCGCGCCAGCATCCGCATCGGCGTATGCAGCTCTTCTCTCGCGCTGACCCGCCACATCTCTTCCGCCGGCGCATAATGCGCGAGATAGCTCAAGGCCTGCGCATGGGCGAGCGGATTGGCGCCGTGCAGGCTTGCGCAGCCGAACATCACGTCGATGTCATGCGCCCGCACGTAGGCGAGCAGTCCGCGCCAGAGAAGTTCGATCGTTCGCTTGCTGCGATAGGGCGCGAGCACGCAGGAGCGCCCCAGCTCCAGCGCGCGTTTGCCGGCATGGCGCGCGAGCAGCGGCGCGAGATCATATTCGCCTTCGGAATAGAAGCCGCCGGCCTTCGCCGCCATGTCGTCGCGCATCAGCCGATAGGCGCCGACGATTTTCGGCCTTGTCCTGCCGCGCCTGGTCTGCGCCGCGTGATCGATAACGATGAGATGATCGCAATATTTATCGAAGCGATCGGCGTCGCGGCGGGTGAAGGCCGTGCGCGCATCCGGAATGGCGCCGCCTTCTTGGTAGAACACTTCGTAGCGCAGACGCTGCGCCTTGCGCACTTCCTTCTTGCCGCGCGCAAGCCGCACTTCGAGCGAGCCTAGCAGCTTGTCGGACTTAAACACGGCGCGATGGTTCGGTTTAGAATCGGCTCGTTGATTCCCACCGGACCACGAGCGACTGTGGATGTCCAACTTCCGAACGATAGACCGGCAGACCGGATTTTT
>VGEB01000048.1 GCA_016869435.1 Alphaproteobacteria bacterium
CAAAGCTCGCGGGAATGATCAGGAGCCTTCGCAGTCGAACTTCATCAGGGCCAGCGGACATAAGCGCCGCGCCAAAAGGCCGGACATATGACCGCTAACCGCCAATCGTTCAAAACGTCGAGAAAAATCCCTTGCCAACAGGGGCCGTCCACATATGACACTCCGCTAATATTTCCGCAGCAGGCTGACGAGCTTGCCTTGGATCCGGACGCGGTCGGGGCCGAAGATTCGCGTCTCGTAAGCCGGATTCGCCGCCTCCAACGCGATCGAGGCGCCGCGCTTGCGCAGCCGCTTCAGCGTCGCTTCCTCCTCGTCGATCAGCGCCACGACGATATCGCCGGTGTCGGCGCTGTCCTGTTTGCGGATGACGACCGTGTCGCCGTCGAGGATGCCGGCCTCGATCATCGAGTCGCCGCGCACTTCGAGCGCGAAGTGATCGCCGCTCATCAGCAGGTCTGGCGGCAGGTTGATCGTGTGACTGCGGTTCTGGATGGCGGAGATCGGCGTGCCGGCGGCGATGCGTCCCATCACTGGAATGGCGACCTGCTGATCGCTCTCGTCCTCGAAACGCTCATTGAGCGGGCGCACCCGCCCCAGATTCCCCTCGATGACCGAAGGCGCGAATTTGCCGCTGCGCGCGCCGGCGGTCCGCGGCGTCGCCGATTCGGGCAGGCGCAGGACTTCGAGGGCGCGGGCGCGATTGGGCAGGCGGCGGATGAAGCCGCGCTCTTCGAGCGCGAGAATGAGCCGATGAATGCCGGACTTAGACCGCAGGTCGAGCGCGTCCTTCATCTCGTCGAAGGACGGCGGCACGCCCGACTCCTTCAGGCGCTCATGGATGAAACGCAAAAGGTCGTTTTGTTTCTTGGTCAGCATCGCCGCACCGCCTTGCAAGCCCAATCGTCAATTTTCGCTGAGCCGCAGCTTTTGGCCCGATAACCTAAACAAATCATGAACAGAACGATATACGTTCTCACTGCGTTCTGCAAGTCAAATGTTCACGCTTTGGTTAAGCGATCGATAGAGTGATCTATGTTCGCTCGGCGTTTCGCGTGCTAGACGGTCCACCTCTCAAGAAAATCGAGGAATTCGCGGCGCTCATGTCACAGGTCGTCACCCGCTTCGCTCCGTCGCCCACCGGCTTTCTGCATATCGGCGGCGCGCGCACGGCGCTGTTCAATTGGCTCTACGCCAGGAAGCATGACGGAAGGATGATGCTGCGCATCGAGGACACCGACCGCGAGCGCTCCACGCAGGCGGCGATCGACGCGATCATCAACGGGCTCAAATGGCTCGGCCTCGACTGGGACGGCGATATCGTCTACCAGTCCACGCGCGCCGCGCGCCATGCGGAAGTCGCCGAAACGCTGCTGGCGCAGGGCAAGGCCTATCGCTGTTACGCCACCGCGCAAGAACTCGAGGAGATGCGCGAGAAGGCCAAGGCGGAAAAGCGTCCCTGGCGCTATGACGGGCGCTGGCGCGATCGCGATCCTTCCGAAGCGCCTGCCGGCGCGCCCTATGTCGTGCGCCTCAAGGCGCCGCAGGACGGCGAAACCGTCGTCAACGACGCGGTGCAGGGGCGCGTCGTCTTCCAGAACAAGGATCTCGACGATTTCATTCTGCTGCGCTCCGATGGCGCGCCGACCTACATGCTCGCCGTCGTCGTCGACGATCGCGACATGGGCGTCACGCAGATCATCCGCGGCGACGATCATCTCACCAATGCGGCGCGACAGACGCATATCTATGACGCGATGGGCTGGACCGTTCCGGCCTTTGCCCATATTCCGCTGATTCATGGACCGGACGGCGCGAAGCTCTCGAAGCGCCATGGCGCGCTCGGCGTCGACGCCTATCGCGCCATGGGCTATCTGCCGGCGGCGCTGCGAAATTATCTCGTGCGTCTCGGCTGGTCGCAGGGCGACAAGGAGTTCTTCTCCACGCAGGAGATGATCGACGCCTTCGATCTCGCGCAGGTGCATCGCTCGCCGGCGCGTTTCGATTTCGCCAAGCTCGAAAATATGAACGGCCACTATCTGCGCGACAGCGATGACGACGACCTGTTCGAATTGCTCATCGCGACGCTTCCTCATCTTGAAGGCGGCGAGGCCGTGGCGCAGGAACTCGATGACGGGAAGCGCGCGCAGTTGCGCGCCGCGCTGCCCGGTCTCAAGGCGCGCGCCAAGACGTTGAACGAACTTCTCGACGGCGCAGGCTTTCTCTTCGCGCATCGCCCGCTGTCGCTCGACGCCAAGGCCGCGCAGCTGCTGTCGACCGAAGCGCGCGCGCGACTTGCGGCGTTAGTCGAGAAGCTCGCGGCGCTGCCGGACTGGACAGCTGCGGCGACGGAAGGCGTCGTGCGCGATCTCGCGACGGCGCTCGGCGTCAAGCTCGGCGATCTCGCGCAGCCCTTGCGCGCGGCGCTCACCGGCCGCGCGACGTCTCCAGGCATTTTCGACGTGCTCGAAATACTCGGGCGTGAAGAAAGTCTTGCGCGAATATCCGACCAGTCTGTTGTGGGGTAGCGTCCCACGCCGACGCCGCTGGCGAGATTTTTGGCGCCGCGCCGAATTCCGCGCCATTGAAAGGGACGACGCGACGCCTGATGCGCGCGAAACATAGCGCGGGCTTGACAGGCCTTGCGGTTGATATAGCTTTTTGCGCTGCACAAATGATACCTATTCCGATCGATCCCGTTCGCTGGTCTTGTCATTCCCTTCAGGCCGAAGGCCTGACCCGGGAATTCGGAGTCTGCTCTGGATTCGCGACCGCTTCGCAAGCGAAGGGTCGGGAATGACCTGCGAGCGGTTCAATCGGAAATTTTATGATCCCAATGCGCATCGGCGTGCGAAGGATGCGACGATATCGCGAATGCGACGCAATTGATGCCTAGCGTTCGCGCGCGTCGCGCCGCGAACCGGCTCGTCGTGGGCCGGGGCGTTTGAGAGGGGAGCGGGCATGCCGGAGAAGAACGGTATCTTCACGATCGGCGACACATCGGTAGACTTGCCGGTAAAGGACGGAACGCTGGGGCCGTCGGTTGCAGACATCCGCAATCTCTACGCCGAAACCGGCATGTTCACCTTCGATCCGGGATTCACCTCGACCGCGTCCTGCGAATCGAAGATCACCTTCATCGATGGCGAAGAGGGCATTCTGCTCTATCGCGGCTATCCGATCGAGCAGCTCGCCGAGCACGGCGACTTTCTGGAAACCTGCTACCTTCTGCTCTATGGCGAACTGCCCTCGGCCGCTGAAAAAGCGAATTTCGACTATCGCATCACGCGCCACACCATGGTGCATGAGCAGATGGCGCGCTTTTTCCAGGGCTTCCGCCGCGACGCGCATCCGATGGCGGTGATGGTCGCGTCTGTCGGCGCGCTTTCGGCCTTCTATCACGACTCGACGAACATCGCCGATCCCACCCAGCGCATGGTCGCGTCGACGCGCATGATAGCGAAGATTCCGACGCTTGCGGCGATGGCCTACAAATATTCGATCGGCCAGCCCTTCGTCTATCCGAAGAACGATCTCGACTATACGTCGAACTTCTTGCGCATGTGCTTCGCGGTTCCCTGCGAGGAATATAAGGTCAATCCCGTATTATCGCGCGCGCTCGACCGCATCTTCATCCTGCACGCCGACCATGAGCAGAACGCCTCGACCTCGACCGTTCGACTGTCCGGCTCGTCGGGGGCCAATCCCTTCGCCTGCATCGCCGCCGGCATCGCCTCGCTCTGGGGCCCGGCGCATGGCGGCGCGAATGAAGCGGTCTTGAAAATGCTCGGCGAGATCGGCACGCCCGACCGCATTCCTCAGTTCATCGCGCGCGCCAAGGACAAGAACGATCCGTTCCGGCTGATGGGCTTCGGCCATCGCGTCTACAAGAACTACGACCCGCGCGCGAAAATCATGCAGCGCACGACGCGGGAGGTGTTGAACGAACTCGGCGTCAAGGACGATCTCCTCGACGTCGCGCTGGAGCTGGAACGCATCGCGCTGCACGATGATTACTTCATCGAGAAGAAGCTCTATCCCAACATCGACTTCTATTCAGGCATCACGCTCAAGGCGATGAATTTCCCCACCGCGATGTTCACCGTGCTGTTCGCTGTCGCGCGCACGGTCGGCTGGATCGCGCAGTGGAAGGAAATGATCGAGGACCAGGGTTCGCGCATCGGCCGTCCGCGCCAGCTCTACACGGGCGAGAAGCAGCGGGATTATGTGCCGATGTCGAAGCGGTGATCGAGGGCAGGGGATCGATCATTGCGGCGCGCCTTGAGATAATCCTTCAGCCCCTTCTCGCCCCGCGGGGTCGTCCAACAGTGATTGAGGGCGAAAAGCGGCCAAAGCACGGGCGCGAGAAAACGCATGCCCGGACGGTCGATTTTCACTTCGAACAGCAGCGCGGCGTGCACGTCGTCGCCGCGCTGCGTTAACGTCGCCCGCCAGGCGCCGTCGAGATCGCCGCAAGTGCGGACCGCCACCTTGCTCGGCGGCTCCAGCTCGATCGCCTCGATGATGAAATTGAGGGTGAAGGGCAGAAAGCCGCGCACCTTCGCCCGGAGCCTCACGCCGACCTGAGGCGCGTCGCCCGGCGTCAGCCGCTCGGCCTCGAGATAGACGCCTTTCCACCAGTGAGGCAGGAGTTCGCCCCGCGCCAGCACGTCATAGACCTCTTCAACCGTCGCGCCCGGAATGTCCCAGCTCTCGTCAAATCTGAAAACATGCGCCGACATCGCCGCACCCATTTCTTGATGACCCTAAGGCATAATGCGTCAGACGGCGCTTTGGATGCGCTCTGTTCAATTCCGGCGCCTTTGGATTACATGTGCCGCGACCATATCTTGTAGGACGATAGACGGGAGCGCCCTTGTCGCAACTTTCCGATCTGCTCTTCGAATCCCGCATCGCCGCCGAGAGCGTCGCCGACTTTCTCGCGGGAGGCCGTTTGCGCCTTGGCGTCACGGGCCTGTCGCGCTCCGGAAAGACCGTCTTCATCACCGCGCTCGTGCATCATCTGACGCGCGCGCTTGCGGCGCCCGGCGACAAGGGCGTCGACGGCAAGGGCGTCGACGGCAAGACTCAGCTTCCGGTGTTTCGGCCGTTCGCCGAAGGCCGCATCGCTTCGGCGCATCTCGACCCGCAGCCCGATTACAGCGTGCCGCGCTTCGCCTATGAAGAGCACCTTGCCGCGCTCACCGGCGTGGATCGGCATTGGCCGCAGTCGACGCGGCGCATTTCCGAATTGCGCGTGAGCCTCGAATATCGCTCGAAAGGCTGGTCGTTGCGCAAGGGTTTTACCCCGGGGCCGGCGCGACTCGATATCGACATCGTCGACTACCCCGGCGAATGGCTGCTCGATCTGCCGCTGCTTGGCAAATCCTACGCGCAGTGGTCCCATGAGGCGCTCGAGGCGGCGAGCGTCGCCGCGCGCGCCCAGATCGCCAGCGAGTGGCGCGGCGTGACGGCGCAGACCGACTTCAAGGCGCGCTACGACGAAGAAATCGCGCAGAAGCTGGCGCAGACCTTCACCCAATATCTGCGTCTCGCCCGCTCCGACCGCTTCGCGCTGTCGAGCCTGCCGCCGGGACGTTTTCTGATGCCCGGCGATCTTGAAGGCTCGCCGGCGCTCACCTTTGCGCCCCTTCCCGTATCGGAGAGCGAGGAGCTTCCCTATCGCAGCCTCGGGCGCGAAATGGAGCGGCGCTACGAAGCCTACAAGTCGCGAGTCGTGCGGCCGTTTTTTCGGGATCATTTCGCGCGGCTTGACCGTCAGATCGTTCTGGTCGACGCTCTTGCGGCGCTGAATTCCGGGCCTGAAGCGGTGCGCGATCTCGAAACCGCGCTCACCGGCGTGTTGACGGCGTTTCGCGCTGGCCGCGCCAATCTGTTTTCGACGATCTTTCGGCCGAAGATCGACCGCATTCTCTTCGCCGCCACGAAGGCCGACCATCTGCATCACACGAGCCACGACCGGCTCGAGGCGATTTTGCGTCTCCTGACCGCCCGCGCCATCGAACGCGCCGAGGGCGTCGGCGCCAAGATCGACGTGATTGCGCTCGCCGCCGTGCGCGCGACGCGCGAAGCGATGGTCCGGCATGAGGGCGAAAAGCTTTCCGCCATCGTCGGCGTCCCCGCCGCGGGCGAACATATCGGCGACGAAGCGTTTGACGGCGTCGCCGAAGGCGCGATTTTTCCCGGCGAACTGCCGGCCGATCCGCGCGACGTGTTTCGCGGCGACGCGCTGGCCGTTTCCGATGAAGAGGCCGACTTCCGCTTTCTGAAATTCAGACCGCCGGTCGCAACGCTCGGCGCCGATCAGAAGCCGCTGCCACTGCCGCACATCAGGCTCGATCGGGCCATGGAATTTCTTTTCAGCGACCGATTGAGCTGACGGCGGCGACGTTTGCGCTACCTATGGCAGGCAAGCCGTCATCAAAATTGCGGGAGCTTCATATGGAAGGCCATGTCTATAAGGTCGTTGAACTCGTAGGCGCTTCGCCCGACAGCGTCGAGGACGCGGTGGCCGCCGCCCTCAAGCGCGCCGGCGAAACTTTGCGTCATTTGCGATGGTTCGAAGTCGTGCAGATTCGCGGCAACATCAACAAGGGCGTGGTCGCCGATTATCAGGTGGTGCTGAAAGTCGGCTTCACCCTCGATCGCGACGATGAAGGCATGAAGTGAAGCGGCGCCGCTTCTGACGGATCCATCCGCGCAGGACTGCGATGCGAGGATGGTCGTCGGCGCCGTCGCGCACGCCTTACAGGCATTGCACGATGTCCCGGTGTGGACGGCAGTGGGACAAGCCCGGCCACGACGTGAAGCGCCAGCTCACGCCGCCGTGAATTTCTCGCTGAAGATGCGATCGTGCGGGACGCCGGCGGCGCGGCCGGCCTCCTCGGTCGCGGCGATCAGGGCTGGCGGGCCGCAGACGTAAATGTCCGGCGTCTCCGTCGCCGTCGACAGCGCCTGCGCGAGCGCTTCCGCAGGCGTACCGACGAAGTCGCGCCATTCCGTTTCCGGCTTCCATAGGCAGAGCGTCACGACGAGCTGCGGCAACGACGATTTCTGCGCGTCAATCGCATCGAGCGCGAAAAGCTCGTCGACCTTGTTGACGCCAAAGAACAGCCGGCAGGCGCGCTGATCGGCGAATTCCGCCATCTGGCGCAGCATGGAGAGCGCCGGCGCGAGGCCCGTGCCGCCGACCACAAACCAGCGCGGCGCGGCGCTCGATTCGTCGGCGGTGAATTGGCCCTGCGGACCGCGAATGAGCAGCATGTCGCCCACTGCGGCACGCTCTCTCAGATAGTTTGAAAAGACGCCGTTAGGCTGAAGGCGGATGAAAAGCTCGAGCGTTCCTTCCCAATTGGGGGCATTGGCGAGCGAATAGGAACGCTTCGCCGAGCCGTCGGGAAGCGTGAGTTCGACGAATTGCCCGGCGGTGAACTGCGCGGCGCGCCCAAACGCCGGATCATCCCCATATTGAAGCTGTAGGCGCACCGCGCCCGAACCGGCAGGCTCAAGCGCAACGAGCGTCGCACGTCGTTCTGGTGCCGGCGCAAAGCCCACGGCCGCCTCATCGAATGGCGCGCGCAGCGCGAGATCGCTGCGCGGCTGGGCGCGGCACAGCAATATGTCGCCCGCCATACGCTCTTCCTCGCTCAGCGCCGAACTGCTGTAGGACATGAGTTCGACCTCTCCGCTTGCGCGAGAGACGCGGCAGGCGCCGCAGCCGCCCTCCCGGCAGGAGGAGGGGAGATAAATGCTCGCGCGTTCGGCGGCGTCCAGTAGCGTGTCGGACGGTTCGGCGTCGAAGGCGATCGTCGCGCCGTCGCGGGTGAGAAGGCTGACCTTGTACATGGGGGTTCCGTCGAGAGATGGACGCCCGAATTCGGGCGTCCATTACATAAGCGTTACGCGGCGCGGGCGAGCGAAGCTTCAATGTCGGCCTTGGCGTCGCCAACAGGCTGCACGCCGAATTTCTCGACCAGCACGTTAACGAGCGCCGGCGTGAGAAAGGCCGGCAGGGTCGGGCCAAGGCGCACATTGCGCACGCCGAGCGCGAGCAGCGTGAGAAGAACGGCGGCCGCCTTCTGCTCGAACCAGGAGACGATAAGCGAGAGCGGCAGTTCGTTGACGCCGACGCCGAAGGCTTCCGCGAGTTTGGTCGCGACGACGAGCGCCGAATAGGCGTCATTGCACTGGCCCATGTCGAGAAGACGCGGCAGCCCGCCGATCGTCCCGAAGTCATGCTTGTTGAAGCGGTATTTGCCGCAGCCGATCGTGAGGATCACCGTGTCCTTCGGCGCTTCATCGGCGAAGTCGGTATAGTAGTTGCGCCCCGGCGCCGCGCCGTCGCAGCCGCCGACGAGGAAGAAGTGGCGGATGGCGCCGCTCTTCACCGCATCGATCACCTTGTCGGCGACGCCAAGCACAGTGTCGCGCCCGAAGCCGATGGCGATTGTTTGCTCCGGCGCGTCTTCGGTAAAGCCGGGCAGGGCCTGCGCCGCCTGCGCGACAATTGCGAAATTCTCTTCGGCGATATGGCGGATGCCCGCCCAGCCGACTGGGCCTGCGGTGAAGATACGGCCACGATAGCGCGGCTGCGGCTCGATGAGGCAGTTCGAGGTCATGACAATCGGACCAGGAAATTCAGCGAATTCCTTTTGCTGATCCTGCCAGGCGCCGCCGTAATTGCCGACGAGATGTGGATAGGCCTTAAACTTCGGATAGGAATGCGCCGGCAGCATTTCGCCATGCGTATAGACGTTGATCCCCTTGTCCTTCGTCGCTTCGAGGATCGCGTGCAGATCCTTCAGATCGTGGCCGGAGACGAGGATCGCCTTGCCCTTGACCGGCGTCACGCGCACGCTTGTCGGCGTCGGCGCGCCGAATGTCCCGGTATTTGCGGCGTCGAGCGCCTCCATGGCAAGGAAGTTGGCGCGGCCAAGCGCCAGCGCTTCGTCAAGAAGCGTCGCGACGTCGCGCTCTTCGCGCGCCAGCATGTCGAGCGCATGTTCGACCGCCGCATAGATCGCGTCTCGTTCTTCTCCGAGAACGCGCGCGTGATGCGAATAGGCGCAGACGCCTTTGAGACCGTAGAGGATGAGAGACCGCAGGCCGACGACATCTTCGCCGAGGATCGCCGCGTCTTTGCGCACGGCGGCTTCGGACGCCTGAGCGAGAAGCGCGGCCATGTCGCCGGCGGGCGCGAATGCGGCGGGGCCGGAGAGCGCTTCCGGCGTCTTTCCGGCGGCGCGCGCGGCGTCTTCGTAAAGCGCCTTGGCGCGATCGCGGATTTGCGACGCCTGCTGGATCAGCTCGACGAATTTCGCCGCATTGAAGTTGACGTTGGTGAGCGTCGTGAAGAAGGCGAAGAGGATGAAGCGGTCGGCTTCGATGTCAGTTGCGCCGAACTGGCGCGCACGATGCAGATATTGGCCGGCGCCCTCGCAGACATAGAGCAGAATGTCCTGCAGATCGGCGGTCGTCGCGTCCTTGCCGCACATGCCTTTCGCGCCCGCGCAGCCAGCGCCTTCATCCGACCGATAGGTCTGCTCGCATTGATAACAGAACATGTCGCTCCCTCCTGGCTCCTTATTAGGTATTGCAAATGCGTATTAAAAAGGGCGAAAGTCAAGCTAGGAAGCGCGCAACGAGGCGCGACGTTTTTGCGACCACTATTCAGATGGAGAGATCGATGAGGGGAAGGGCGTCGGATTTCTGCAGGCAATCCTGCAAGGTGAAGCGATCGAGTTCGCGCAGGAATCCCTGCTCGGCGCGCGCCAGCATGCTCTTCAGTCGGCAGCGCGGCAAGAGCGCGCAGTTGCTGCCCTGCGGGCTGAAACATTCGACCAGAGGCTGATCGTCAAGCGTGCGGACCACTTCGCCGATTCGAATGTCGCGTGGATCGCGCGCGAGTCGGACGCCGCCTTGCGCGCCGCGTATGCCTTCGACATATCCGGAGGAAGCAAGCTCCTGCAGCACTTTCGCCATATGGTGGCGCGAAACGCCGAAATGATCGGCGATCGCCGCCGCGCTCATGACCTCGGGATTGCGATCGGCGAGAAGAATGAGCGCGCGCAGGCCAAAGTCCGTGAAGGTCGTGAGGCGCATAACATTAGTCTAACACGGTATTCGGAATTCTGAAATAGATCGGTCGTCCTGCCCAGCCTCACGCCGGGAGTCGACGCAGATTCACGCCGCGCCTCTCGGCGTCATGCCCGCGCTTGTCGCGGGCATCCACGCGGCGCCGCTACGCGCATCGCGCAAGCATTGCGCAACGTCCCGGCGTGGATGGCCGGGACAGCCGTGGGACAAGCCCGGCCATGACGCGGCGCAGGGAAGGCCTTTCGTCACTCGCCGCCGAGCGCCATGTCGTCGCGATGGATGATCTCGTCGGGGCCCTTGAAGCCCAAGAGCGACTCAATGTCCTTGGTCGAGCGCCCGACGATCTTCGCCGCGTCCGACGCGTCATAGGTCACGAGGCCGCGGCCGATCTCGCCGCCCTTGGCGTTGCGGATCAGTATGCAGTCGCCGCGCGCGAAGCCGCCCTCGATCCGCGTCACGCCCGCAGGCAGCAGGCTTCTGCCTGAACGCAGCGCCTTCGCCGCGCCGTCGTCGATATGCACGGCGCCCTTCGGCTCCAGCGCGCCGGCGATCCATTTCTTGCGCGCCGTCACCGGATTGGACGGCGTCAGAAACCAGGTGCAGCGCCCGCCCGCAGCGATGCGCGCGATCGGCGCTTCTTCGCGGCCGTCGGCGATCACCATATGTGCGCCGCCAGTCGTGGCGATCTTCGCCGCCTCGATCTTGGTGCGCATGCCGCCGCGCGAATATTGCGAGGCGGCGCCGCCGGCCATCGCTTCGATTTCGGCGGTGACGCGCGGCACGATCGCGATGTGCTGGGCGTCGGGGTTGGTGTCGGGCGGGGCGCTGTAGAGCCCGTCGACGTCGGAAAGCAGAATCAGGAGATCGGCGCTCGCCATCGTGGCAACGCGGGCGGCGAGGCGGTCATTGTCGCCGTAGCGGATTTCCGCCGTCGCCACCGTGTCGTTCTCATTGATCACCGGCACGGCGCGCAGCGACAAGAGCCGCGTCAGGCATTCGCGCGCATAGAGGTAGCGGCGCCGCTCCTCCGTGTCGCCGAGCGTGACCAGCACCTGGCCGGCGACGAGGCCGCGGTCGTGCAGGGTTTCCGCCCAGAGCCGCGCGAGCGCAATCTGGCCGACGGCGGCGGCCGCCTGGCTGTCTTCAAGCTTCAGCGCGCCGCGCGCAAAGCCCAGCACGCTGCGCCCCAGCGCCACCGCGCCCGAGGAGACGACGAGCACATCGGCGCCGGCGCCATGCAGGTCCGCGACATCGTCGGCGAGGCGCTTCAGCCAGGCGCGTTTCGCCGACGCCTTGTTGGGGTCGACGATCAGCGAGGAGCCGACCTTGACGACGATGCGCTTGAAGTCGGCGAGAGCGGGGGCGCGCTTTGTCATGCGGGCAGAAGCTGGTTCCGTTCAGTCGCGACGCCATGCCGATTCGACTGCGGCGATGTCGTCGCCCGCCGGAATTGGCGCGTCAAGCTACCAACTCGACCGGGTCGGGCGCGGCGTCGAGCGTGAGTTAGCTCGCGGGCGCCGGAACCGCAACTGAGCGCCGATCGCGCGCCATTGCGCCGGCGGCGAGGTCGCTCAAGCCTGCCGGGCGACGCGCCTTACTTGCGTTCTTCGCCAAGAGCCAGGCGTGCTAATCCCCAAGTCCGGCGAGCGAGTCGTCTTCATTACTCTTTGCGCCGGTCGTGGCTGTAAATTCATCCAGCTCCTCGCTCCAGCACTCGAACTGCCGACGGCTGTAGTCGACCATGGCTTTGGCGAACTCATCGGGCGACTTCGCCGCCCAGACGTCCTGCGCGAATTGAAGCGCCGACCGCGTATTGATGAGCCCAAAATCCATCAATCTCGTTGCGTAATCCTGATACGTTTTCATTGAATTCGAAACGAAGGACGCGTCTGGCGCGATCATCGTAACCCCCTGAAGTTGCCGGATAGGGATCCTGCCGAGAACAATAATATAGAGGGAGACGCAACCGCGCCTCCCTCCCGACTGAAAAGGGCTGCAATATGCTGCAAAGATTGCCCCTACTCTATTATGAACATGTGACAGATGGCAGGCTCTGCGCTGTGCCTTGAGTTTGGTCAACTAAATGAAATAATTGCATAATTTTAGCTTTAGCTCTATCAGTTTTTTGGCCTGTGGCGGTTGACGAGAACAACATCGAACGAAATTGTGGAACTCCCCTGGGCGGCGGGCTTGTGAGGCCGTGATGCATCGAGTTGTGTATTTCAGTAACGCGAATCTCGATCTGACCTTTTCTGCGATCGAAGCGATGGTCGCGAAGGCCGCCGAGCGAAATCGTCCGCTTCAAGTCAGTGGGGCGCTTCACTATAACGGCCATAACTTTCTACAAATTCTCGAAGGCCCGCATCAGGCGCTGACGCCGCTCTATTTGCAGATCCGCAAAGATCTCCGTCATTCCGGAGTCGTAAAGCTCGCCCATATGCGCATTTCGACTCGCAGCTACCCCGACTGGGGCATGAGACTTTATTGCGGAGCGCCGAAGCGCGTTGGCGCCCCCTTGGAAACGACGTCGCGCGAAGGAGACCTTCCCACGATGATCGACGCCTTTTTCGGACTCGGCCACGGGGCGGCGTTCGCGTAGCCGCGGTGAGCGCAATTCTTGCTTGGGGTGATCGTCGGCGCTTGACGCGTCGCGTCCATCGGAGCGCCTAACATCAGGATTCACAATGAAAACAGGTTTGACCATGGGCGACAGGAAGACGGAGGCCAGGGCGCGGCATGGGCGACTCCTGTCCGCCTATCTGGTCAATATGCATCGCGGGGAGGCGCCGGTCAGAGAACTGATGCTCGCCGACATCGAGAGGTTTCAATCGCTCGGGGCGACCGGATACGCCGACGATCTCAAGATCGCATTGACGCGTTTCACGTCGGAATTCATCGACGGAAAGAATCGTCGTTAGAGCGCGGCTGTTGACTCATCCGATCAACCGCGCCCGAGTCGCCTGTTCATAGCGAGCGAGTTCGTCGCTGATCGCAACGCCGTAGCGCGGCTCTTGGGTTTGAAGCGTTCGCAGATGCGGCGGAAGCGCGGCGAGCTGCTCTTTCGCATAAGCGCTGATGCGCTGCAGGCCATCGGTCTGCGCCTCTACGCGCCGCCCTGAACGCATATAAGGTTGCAGCAATGGAACGCCCGGCAAAGTTTCGCCATGCCGGGCGATGACATCCCTGACCGCGACGCCGTCGCGAAACTCCCGAAAGACCTGCTTGCGGCCAGGAAGCGACCGCTTACCCGTCGAGAGCTTCATTCGTCCCTCGCCGGCGTATTCGGTGAGCTTATAGGCGATGTCGAGGGCGGGCGCGTCGCTCGACACCGCCATATCCGTGCCGACGCCGAAAATATCGATCGGCGCGCCGCGAGACGTGAGATTGTCGATTTCCGCTTCTTCGAGGCCCCCGCTTGCGACGATCTGCACGTCGTTCAAACCGGCGTCGTCGAGGATCCGACGCGCTTCGCGCGACAGCGCGTCGAGATCGCCGGAGTCGAGACGCACGCCGCTGATCTTGAAATCAGCGCCGCGCTCTTTCGCCAGCGCGATGACCTTTTTGACGCCTTCGATCGTGTCATAGGTGTCGACGAGAAGCGTCGTGTCGGGAAAGATATTGCTGAAAGACCGAAAGGCGACGAGTTCCGACGCGCAGGCCTGCACAAAACTATGCGCGATCGTCCCGGCGACAGGCAGTCCGTAGATGCTTCCCGCCGCAACATTCGATGTCGACTCCACTCCGCCAATGTAAAAGGCGCGCGCGCCCTTATTCGCTGCGTCGATTCCTTGCGCCCGTCTTGCGCCGAAATCGACGACCCTGCGGCCGCGCGCGGCGCCGACGACGCGCGCCGCTTTCGACGCGAGCAGCGTTTGCAGCCCGATTTGATTGAGGACCAGCGTTTCGATGAGTTGCGCTTCGGCGACGGGCGCCACCACTTCCAAGATCGGCTCGTTCTCGAAGAACGGCGTGCCTTCGCGCATCGCATAGATATCGCCGGAGAAACGAAAGTCCGCGAGCCAATCGAGGAAGGGCTTTGAGGAGAATTCGAGAGAGGCGAGATAGTCAATCTGCTGCGGTTCAAAGCGCAAATTTTCGATGGTATTGAGTATTTCGTCCAACCCGGCGGCGATCAAAAAATTGCGGCGGCGCGGCAAATGGCGCACGAAGAGACTGAACGTCGCCGGCGCGTCCATCCCCAATTCGAAATAGGCGCGCAGCATGGTGAATTCATAGAGGTCCGCGAATAGCGCGCTACTGGACACGGACCGCTCCTCTTGCGCTGCGATGGGCTCGCGGTGAAGGCGTCTGCGCGCCGGCTATTACCATAGCCATGGCCTCGGAGCCGAGCAATTTGGCTTGTTCGCGGCCTATGCGTCTGGAAGCGACATTTCAACGCTCTTCGACGACGACTTGCGCCTTGCGCATTTTTTCCACGGCGTTTCTTCCGCCTTCGGCCGTGATCGCGCGCGCGCCGGACAGTCGCACATGCGTTTCAAAGCCTTCCGACGCTGCATCCAGCGCCGTTTCAAGCACGCAGACGTCCAGCGCCAGTCCGACGATCAGGACGCGGCGCACGCCGAGATTGCGCAGACGATCGGCCAGTCTCGTTTCGTTGAAGGCGGAAAGCTGATCGCGTTCGGGCGCTTCCCCTTTGCTGATGACGATGGCGCGCTCCGGGAGGCGCAGATCGGGATGGAACTGAGCGCCTTTGCCGCCCTGAACGCAATGCGCCGGCCACGGTCCCCCCGCTTCGTGGAAGCTCGCATGGCCCGGCGGGTGCCAGTCGCGCGACGCGACGACCGGCGCGCCGACGGCGACGGCTTCCTCAACTAATGTGTTGACCACGGGGATGATCTTCTCGGCGTCGGCGACCTCGAGAGCGCCGCCGGCGCAGAAGTCGCGTTGCACGTCAAGAATGATGAGCGCGTCGCCGGGCTTCAGCCGCATCCTTTCACCGCTCATGACGCTACGCTCCTGAGAAAAGTCGGCCAACGCGGCATTAGGTGGCCGGACCGAATGGCCATCGCCGGCGCCCGCGACGACCGCCGCCGCAGTCGCCATCCGCGGGAGGGGACCCGCCATTACGCCAATCGCCGGGATTTGAGGAGCGGCAAATGCCGTAGCCTTATGGATAACTCCCTGCGGCGCCGCGAGCCAGTCCGGTCGCGAGATTCGCGCCTAAGCCCCATCCGAGCCCTTGGCGGAGGGGGCGGCGCCATGGATTCTCCAGGATCTTGTTTGACAAAGTCGCCGGCCCCCCGTCCAACGCGAGCTCCGCTTGCCTGTTCGGGGCCACAAATTTTTGCGGGCGTCACGGTCAAGACGACTGATTTTACATAGGCTTGTCTTAACGCTCCGCATAAGCTACACAGGTTTTCTGGAGTTGTTTCAAATTCCGACATTTCGTCATGCCCCACATGGAAGCGCATTATGAGCCCCCCAGCCTCATTTCCGCTGCAACGAGAAGCCGTCGAGCAATTTGAAGACGCGGCGAGAAAGCTCCGGGAACGCTTCAGGGCATCCGTTGCGGAAGCATTGCCGGGTTTTGCGCGGCGATTGTTCGAGCGAGAATGGCAAGAGTCTGCCGATATAACGATTATTGAGTCCATTCCGCCGCTGGCTCTCGTTTATCTGATTAGCTGCGAGCGGTGCGTGCATGATTTGCTCAATAGGAATTATGAAGGCGTTGCGAGCGTGCACTTTGAAAGATGCGTCATCGAAGCAGCGAAAGATATCAGGGCCAAAGTGACCGCCTCATGGAGCTATGAGGACGGCGCCATTAGAATCCCGAGAAAACGCACGGCGTAATGGCAGGAGTGGAGGGGCTCGAACCCCCAACCCCCGGTTTTGGAGACCGGTGCTCTACCAGTTGAGCTACACTCCTGCGGGCGCTTGAACGGCGCGCGCCTTCCATGCCGCAACGGCGCCGCGGACGCAAGTGGCGCGGCGCATCTGACGATCAGGAGTTGCCGCCGGACAGCACCGTGACGGCGCGCCGGTTTTGCGACCAGCAGGAAATGTCGTCGCAGACGGCGACGGGACGCTCCTTGCCATAGCTCACGGTGCGGATGCGCGAGCCGGAGACGCCGCGCGAGATGAGATAGTTCTTGGCCACTTCGGCGCGGCGGGAGCCGAGCGCGAAATTATACTCGCGGGTGCCGCGCTCGTCGGCATGTCCCTCCATGGTGAAGCTGTAGCGCCCGTAGCGGTTCAGCCATTCCGCCTGCTTATCGAGCGTCGCCTGCGCGGTCGGGGTCAATTCGGTCGAATCGGACTCAAAGAAAATGCGGTCGCCGACATTCACCACGAAATCTTGCTGGCTGCCCGGGCTCGCGACGCCGCGTCCGCTGGCGTAGCGACCGCCCGCGAGATCGCCCGCCGCCTCGTCGGCCGTGTTCTTGGCGCAGGCCGAAAGCGCCAGCGCCGCCGTCAGCGCGACGGCGAATTTGGCGCGGCTGGCGCCTTGCGAAAGCAGCATGAGGAACTCCTGTTACGACCATTGAACGCCGATAGTCCTAGCCTTCCAGGGTTAAGCGAAGGTTCCGTCAACCTTGATGGCAGCTATCTTGGACGTGTTGCATTTGAGCAATTTGGTCGCTTCGTTAATAGACGGTTAATTGGTTAACGGAAGCTTAACGCGCTGTTTTGGCATGAATTTGGCGGATTGGCGCCGGCGCGCGTTTAAGGGCGTGCGCGCAGTTGCCTTGGAAAGAGTCTCGCTCTTACTATCAGTCTCTAATGCGCGCGGCGGCGAGCGGGATCAGGAGCGTGACATGAACGAAGGCATCGCGCCTTTCCTTTCGCCGTTGACGCTGCTTCTGGGCGGCGGCCTGCTCGCGATCGGATTGCTGTCGTTACTCGATCTCCACTTTTTCAAGACCAAGTGGCAGGGCAAGCTCGCGCTGGCGCTCGGTCTGCTCTTCATTTTCGCCACCGAAGCGATGTTCGTCACCAGCGGCGCGAGCGGTCGGTATTTCGAAGGCCAGAAGCTGGACGTGACCGACTGCGAATTTCAGGCCGAGCGGGACTTCCCCTCGGAGCGCCGCTCGAACCCGAAGCTCGTCAACGACAAGATCGTCGCCTGTATGGATATGCTCGGCTACGACTGGAGTCGGGAGCACTATCACTGCGTCGAAGCGCCGATCTCCACCAACGTCTTCTGCTACCTGCCGCGGGCGCCCATGCAGCGCAGCATCGTCGCCTGGCAGATGCGGTTCGAATAGCTCAGAACAGCGATCCCTGATCGTCGCCGCCAGGCCTTCTCATGCGTCGACGTAGGCGCGGGGGAGGCGGCGGGTCGGGGGTCGCGGCGCCCGCCCGCGCGGCGATCCTGCCGTCGGCGATCTCGATATCGAGACCGGTCCCCGGCGGCGCCTGGGCGACGCTGCGCACCAGCGCGCCGCTCTCCTCGCGCACTAGCGCGAAGCCGCGCGCCAGCACGGAACGGTGGCTGAGCGAATCCTGCAGGCGGGCGAGCCTGTCAAGCCGATCCTGGCTGTGGCCGATGAGACTGGCGACGGCGCGGTCGAGACGCTGGGCGGCGCCGGCAAGACGCTGTCTGGCGGCGGCGCTCTCCTGCCCGGCGAGAACCGCGCGGGCGCGATATCCTTGCCGCAGCCGGGCGCCGAGGCCGCGCAGCTTCTCGCGCACCCGCGCCAGCTCCGCCTGCGGCGAGTGGCGGGCAAGGAGCGTTGCGACGCGCGACAGCCGCAGCCGGCGTCCGTCTCGGGCGGCGCGGGCGCCGGCGCCAAGCCGTTCCGCCGCCCGGTCGAGACGCTGGCGGGGGCTGGCGAGCAGGGCGTCGCCCGCGGGAAGCAGCCGCCCGAAGGTCGAGAGCACGGCGCGGCGCTGCTCCATGGCGCGGCGGCGTGCGCCTTCGAGACGACTGGCGCGAATGGCAAGATGCTCGAACAGCTCGACGCGGACGGGGACCGCCTTCTCGGCGGCGCCTGTCGGGGTCGGCGCGCGCAGGTCGGCGACGAAGTCGATGAGCGTCGTGTCGGTCTCATGACCGATCGCCGAAATCAGCGGGATGGCGCTTTCCGCCGCGGCGCGAACGACGATCTCCTCATTGAAGCCCCATAGGTCCTCGAGCGACCCGCCGCCGCGCGCGACGATGATGACGTCGGGGCGCGGAATCGCGCCGCCGACGGGCAATGCGTTGAAGCTGCGAA
The DNA here is from genome assembly GCA_016869435.1 of Alphaproteobacteria bacterium. Taxonomy (GTDB): domain Bacteria; phylum Pseudomonadota; class Alphaproteobacteria; order Rhizobiales; family Beijerinckiaceae; genus Methylocystis. The sequence goes on from VGEB01000048.1 coordinate 18,291, forward strand.
TGCCGGCGGCGACCTCCGCCGCGCAGGTTTCGCCCTGGACGCGAACGGGCCAGAGCAGCACGCGCCGCGGGAAGCGATCGTTGAGACGGTGCAGGATGTCGCGGATGACCGCGCCGGTCGGCGAGGTCACGACGCCGATCACGCGCGGCAGGAAGGGCAGGGGCCGCTTGCGCGCTTCGTCGAACAGGCCCTCGGCGGCGAGCGCCTTGCGGCGCGCGTCGAGCAGCGCCATCAGCGCGCCGAGGCCGGCCGGCTCCAGCGATTCGATGACGATCTGATAGGAGGACTTTCCAGGGAAGGTCGTGACGCGGCCGGTCGCGACGACTTCCAGCCCCTCCTGCGGCTTTGTCCGCAGGCGTAAGAAAGTCGATTTCCAGATCACGGCGTCGAGACGGGCGCTCTGGTCCTTGAGGCAGAAATAGGCGTGGCCCGAGGCGTGCGGCCCCCGGTAGTTGGAGATTTCGCCACGCACCCGCACGCGCCCGAAGCGATCCTCGATCGTGCGCTTCAGCGCGTTGGCGAGCTCGGAGACGCTAATTTCCGGCGCATTGGTTTGAGGCGCCTCGCCCCCGAATTCGGTCAGGTCGGACATTTGCCAGATATGGCCCAATAGCAGTCGACAAGCGAGCGCGAAGAATGAGCGCGGGGCACGAAAAGAACTTGGACCGCGCAAAAGGATCGCGACGCTCGGCGTTGGGCGTTCTTGATCTACATTTCGAACGCTAGCGCGTCTCGCTCATCGAATATCGCGCCGGTCGGGCGCCGACGCCCGTCAGATCGCCGACAAGATTCGGCTGCAGGTACGACTGTCCTTCCACCACCCGCTGCGAGGGGTCTTCGACATTGCCGCGAAGATACCACCCGCTGACATCGAGAGGCGGGGGAGGAGACAGCTCTTCCGCGCGCGCGCTCATCGCGCCCGCAACGACGATGGAGGACAGTAGCAAGGCGATGGAACGGCGCATGATCTGTTCCTCGTTTGCAACGCGCGGGGGCGGTCGACCTTGAGGACGGAACCATGATGCCAGAGGGATTAATAGAAGGTTAACCATACTGATTAACCAAGCCGGGCGGACTCGCGGTCGGCCGCCGGCCGGTAGCGCCGCGCTCAGGCGGCCTCGGCGGATTCCTTCAGCGCGCTGCAAACCTGGGCGACGAGAGATTCGACCAGCTCGCGATCGTCGCCTTCGCCCATGACGCGAATGACGGGTTCCGTGCCGGAAGGCCGAACGATGAGCCTGCCGGCGCCGCCGAGCCGCGCCCGCGCATCCTTGATCGCCGAAGCCACGGCGGCGCGCTCCAATTCGCCCCGCTCGGCGCGCACATTCTGCAACACTTGCGGCAGCGGCTCGAAGCGGTGGCAGACTTCGCTGACCGGACGATTCTGGCGCTTCACCACCGCGAGCGCCTGCATCGCCGTCACCAGCCCGTCGCCGGTCGTGCAAAAATCGGAGAGGATGACATGGCCCGATTGTTCGCCGCCGATATTGTAGCCGGCTTCGCGCATGCGCTCGATCACATAGCGGTCGCCGACCGCCGTTCGCTCGAGAGTCAATCCGAGCGAACCGAGATGACGCTCCAGTCCGAGGTTGGACATGATCGTTGCGACCAGACCGGGCTTCGACAGCAGTCCCTGATCGCGCCAGCTCTCGGCGACAACCGCCATCAGCTGATCGCCGTCGATCAGCTGACCGTGTTCGTCGACCATGATGACGCGATCGGCGTCGCCGTCGAGGGCAATGCCGACATCGGCCCGCAATTCGCGCACCTTGTCGCGCAGCGCCTGCGGCGATGTCGAGCCGACGCGGTGATTGATGTTGAAGCCGTCAGGATCGACGCCGATGGCGATCACCTCGGCGCCAAGCTCCCACAGCGCCTCGGGCGCCACCCTATAGGCCGCGCCATTGGCGCAATCGACGACGATGCGCAGGCCTTCGAAACTCATGTTGCGTGGCAGCGTGCGCTTGGCGAATTCGATATAGCGCGCACGCACGTCGTCGATACGGCGCGCGCGGCCGAGATCTCTCGGCGCCGCGAGCTTGCGCGTCACGTCGCCGTCGATGAGGCGCTCGATCTCGCGCTCGATCTCGTCGGAGAGCTTGTAGCCGTCCGGTCCAAACAGCTTGATGCCATTGTCCTCGAAGGAATTGTGAGAGGCGGAAATCATAACGCCGACGTCGGCGCGCATCGATCGCGTGAGCATCGCGACCGCGGGTGTCGGCATCGGTCCCAGCAGCAGCGTATCCATGCCGACGGAAGTGAAGCCGGCGACCAGCGCATATTCGATCATATAGCCCGAGAGCCGCGTATCCTTGCCGATGACGACGCGATGTCGGCCCTCGCCGCGATGAAAGATGAGGCCCGCCGCCTGACCGACCTTGAGCGCGAGCTCCGGCGTGATTTTTTCATTGGCCTGACCGCGAATGCCATCGGTGCCGAAATAGTTGCGAGTCATTGACTGTCCTCAGCGAGCCGCGCCTTGGCCAAGCCGGCGCATCTCCATGCGCCAAGTCGGCGCATTCTTGAACACGATGCCATATTGTCGAAGTCTGTGTTCTCGCCAGTCTTACGAAAGGTTAATGAACACTCGCATATCGACTGAACGGATGTCCACATGGAAGTCAAAATCTACCACAACCCGGCCTGCGGGACCTCGCGCAACGTTCTCGCCGCTCTGAGGGAAGCCGGCTATGAGCCGCAAATCGTCGAATATCTCAAAAGTCCGCCCAGCCGCGCGGCTTTGAAGGACCTTTTACGCCGCATGGGCAAGAATGTGCGCGATATTTTGCGTAAACGCGGCACGCCTTATGAGGAACTCGGCCTCGATAATCCCGCGCTGTCCGACGACGAGATTTTCGCCGCCATCGAGAAGCATCCGATTTTGATCGAGCGGCCGATCGTGTCGATGGGCGACAAGGCGGCCCTCTGCCGCCCAGCCGAGACGGTCAATGAGCTGATCGCGCAGTCGACGAAATAATTGCAAAAAACCCAGCGGGGGGAGGCCGCTGGGTATTTTGTGGTCAGATCGGATGCGGCTCGAGACCGCCGACGTCTGGCTCCGGCTTTTGCCCGGTCGTCGGCACCGCAGAGCCGCGCGGCGGCGGGGTCGACGTCGATTCGTCACGCACCGGCCGTTTGCCGACGAGCAGGCCCTTGATTTCGTCGCCGGTCAACGTCTCGAATTCGAGCAGCGCATTGGCGAGCACGTCGAGGTCGGAACGTTTGTCGATGAGGATCTGTCTGGCCTTGTCATAGGCTTGCTGCACCAGACGCCGCACTTCCGCGTCGATCGTCTCTTGCGTCTGTTCGGAGAACGTTTGCGTGCGTCCCAGCGAATAGCCGAGGAACTGCTCCTGCTGCGGATCGGCGTAGGCGACCGTGCCGAGCTTGTCCGAGAAGCCAAGCTGCGTGACCATCGCGCGGGCGATGCGCGTCGCCTGCTGAATGTCGGACGCCGCGCCGGAGGTCGTCTTCGCCGCGCCGAAGATCAACTCTTCGGCGACGCGCCCGCCCATCGCCATCGCCAACATGGCGATGAGCTGCTCGTAGCTCTGCGAAATCTGGTCGCGTTCGGGAAGGCCCTGCACCATGCCAAGCGCTCTGCCGCGCGGAATGATCGTCGCCTTGTGGATCGGAATCGATCCCGGCATGTTCAAGGAGACGAGCGCATGGCCGCCCTCGTGATAGGCGGTGAGCTTCTTCTCCTCGTCGGTCATCACCAGCGTGCGCCGCTCCGCACCCATCATGATCTTGTCGCGCGCGTCCTCGAACTCCTGGTTCGTGACGATGCGCTTCGACCGACGCGCCGCCAGCAGCGCCGCCTCGTTCACAAGATTCATCAGATCGGCGCCAGAGAAGCCCGGCG
>VGEB01000049.1 GCA_016869435.1 Alphaproteobacteria bacterium
GGCGCTCGCAAAGCGCATGGCGAACGCCGTCCCATCGAACGAGCATCTTGCTCAAACCGCGAAAGCCGCATAGCATTCAGGCCAGCAACGCCGATTTCCGCTTTTCAACATCAAGCGGGACATCCCCCAAGCCTGTTGACCATCGAGTGGGAGTAGGCTCTACATGAAATTTGCAGCCTCGGTTGGTTGCAAGTCGACTTTTTTGGAAAGCTTTCAATGACCGGTAGCATCGATGAAAAGCGATTTTCATCCCCTGCAGCAAATTCCTTGAAAGTGGAAGATCGAGTGGCTGCCTTGCTTAAGGAAAATAAGTGGGAGGCGGAGCGTGGCGTGTATTCCTATCCCCGAGACGAGAGATCACTCCGGCGTCATGCGAAGGTCTCACCTCCGCCCGCAGAGTTTCTATGCGTTCGCTGCTGATCCGCGTTTTCGCCGTGGCGCTGTCGATCGGCGTTTATCTTTCGCCCGAGGTCCGAGTTTCTCAGCCATGAAGTTTGCAATCGCCGAAACCGAACCGCTGTCGTCCATGAGTTTCCCAAACAGCGCGCCAAGAAAAAAGATGGGAAAAAATTGTGATATGAAATGCGTCGCGCCGCCCATGAAAGTTTGTGTCCAATGCGCCAGCAACGGTTCACCCGCGGACGCGGCGGCGATCAGCGCCGCTGCTGGCGCAAGCAATAATACGCTCCAGCCCCGATATGCGAACCAGATGAGACCGCAAAGCGCGGCGAGAATTCCAAGAAGCCCCATTGCGTCATATCCCCTCGAGCAAGGCGTCAAGGTCAAGAGTTGAATGGACGCCGACGTCCCGATCGTGAAGATCGAGGAAGGCTTGCGCGGACCGACGTCCCTCGTCGCGAAGCATGCAGAGAAAATCCCATTCCGCGATCAGTTTCGAAGATGCGCTCAGTTCCGTCATCATCTGTGTCGAGATGCGATGGATGCGCATTCCGGCCCAGCGCGACCCCTCTGTGTCGCCTGGATTGGCGGCGCGACGCAGCAAGGCGATCATGCGCAGCTCCTTGAGCAGAACCGCGTTGAACGACACTTCGTTGAGCCGATTCAATATCTCGGTCGCCGACCGGGGCGTGCCCTTGCGTTCGATGGGATTGATCTGGACGAGGATCGTGTCAGTCGACTCGCATTCGCGAACGAGCGGCGTGATCGTCGGATTGCCGGAATAGCCGCCGTCCCAGCAGGCTTCGCCGTCGATCTCGACGGCCTGGAACATGGTCGGCAGGCAGGCGGAAGCAAGAAGGGCGTCCGGCGTGACATCAGCGTTTCTAAAGACGCGGGCGCGGCCGGTCGAAACGCTTGTGGCGGTAACGAACAGCTTGATTGGCGCGCGCGCGAGCCGCCCGAAATCGACGGTTTCCGTCAGAATTTCCCGAAGCGGATTGACGCCCTTCGGATTGAGATCATAGGGCGAGAACAGACGCGACATGATGTCGGTCGCGACGAAGAAAGGCGATGCGTCCAGCGTCCAACGACCCATTAACACGTCCATGGGATTGCGCTGTAAAGGACTGAGCCGCGCCGCCAGTGAAACGCGCCGCCAGAACAATTCCAGCGTCGCGCGCGCGCCGTCGGCGCCATTATCGACATAGCCGCTGATCAGCGCCGCCGCGTTCATAGCGCCGGCCGACGTGCCCGAGATTCCCTCGATCTGGAGCCAGGATTCCTCCAGCAGGCGGTCGAGAACGCCCCACGTATAGGCGCCATGCGCGCCGCCCCCCTGTAAGGCGAGATCAATAAGAACGTTGTCGCGCGTCATATCCGCAAGGCTCCACTATTGTGTCAGTCTGAGCAGGCAAATTTAATTTTAGCGGAACTCGGACAAATCAATGCTGGGCGACGCCGATACGACAGCGTGCTCTCTCTCCCTCCCGCTCTGGATTCGACTGCGGAACATTGAATCACGCTCGATTTTTCAGCGGAGCTTGCGAGTGATCGTCGACTGAATTTGAGCGAACACCTCGTCAGTGCAGGTCGCCGCTTCGGGGAAAATGCATGTGTCACGATTCTTCGTCGCGAGGGAACGTCATTTCGACAAGACGAAAGGATCGCGCAAGCGAGCATGTAAAGCAAGATCGCGGATTGAATGTCGCATTGTTCCCGAAAGTTCGTCGCGCCAATCGCGAGGCGATGTCGGGATGTCGTGTCGCCGTCGCGAGGGCCAGCACGATTGCGAACCATCAACGGCGAAGGGGAATTTCCGGACGTCGTGGTCCAGACCATCCCTGTTTCAGAGCCAGACCGCCGGTATTTCAGAGACTACAGAAAACATATTCTGTCGATGATACAAGGTGTTATCATTCCTTTGAACAATAGAATTGGAATGACGGGGGAAGCAATAGGTGAATGATCCATTCGCGTCCTTTCGCTGGAATGCGGCGCGGCAAACGAATAATAAGACATCCAGTTTCGATCGTAACAAATCCGAAGCCAGGATACGGCGATGGCCCTTGAGACTCGCAGCGGATGGAGAGGCCTATTCGCGGCGGCTATCGCCGCCGCGATCATATTTGCCGCGATGGCGTTTCGTTTCACGGCGGAAAGCCAGCCGATCAAAGTCGGAATCCTGCATTCGCGCTCCGGGCCGATGGCGATCAGCGAGAATTCCATGGTCGATGCGGAACTGCTGGCGATTGAGGAGATCAATGCGAGAGGCGGCTTACTGGGACGCAAGATTCAGCCGATCATCGCCGACGGCAAATCGGATTGGCCGACCTTCGCCAAAGAGGCGGAGCGCCTGATCACACAGGAAAACATATCCGTGATCTTTGGATGCTGGACGTCGGCAAGCCGTAAGACGGTCGCGCCCATCATCGAGAAATACGGCCAGCTTTTGGTCTATCCCATGGCCTACGAGGGACTCGAACAATCTCCCAATATTATCTACACGGGCGCGGCGCCAAATCAGCAGGTCATTCCAGCGATCAAATGGAGCCTCGATCATCTCGGCAAGAGAATCTATTTGATCGGTTCAGATTATGTATGGCCGCACAGCATCAACGAAATTATGAAAGATACGATCCGTGCGCTTGGCGCGGAGCTCGTGGGCGAAGACTATATATTCTTTGGAAGCGCCAATGTTTCTCGGGCGATCGAAAAGATAAAGCAGGCGCAGCCGGACGTCATACTCAGTTCGGTCGTGGGCGATTCCAACAAGGCGTTCTACCAGGCGCTGACCGACGCAGGGCTTCCCGCTCAGAAGTTGCCGGTTGTCTCGGTGAGCATCGGCGAGGAAGAGCTCCGCAGCCTGCCCATAGACAGCCTCCAGGGCCACTACAGCGCCTGGAGCTATTTCGAAGCGATCAGGAAGCCGGAAAACGAGCGGTTCATTCGCGCCTTTCGCCAAAGATATGGCGCTAACCGTGTCACAAGCGACGTTATTGCGACCTCCTATTTCAGCGTCACCCTATGGGCGAAGGCGGTTGAGGAGGCGCAGTCCTTCGACGTTCAGAGGGTCAAACGCACCATGCTGACGGAGACCCTCGACGCGCCCGAAGGACTCGTGTCGGTCGATCCATACACGCAACACACCTGGCGGTCCTTCTCAGTAGGCAAGATTAGAAACGATGGCGGGATCGAGCTTGTCTGGACGATAGATCGCCCGATCCGCCCCGTGCCCTATCCGCCGACCCGCACGAAAGCAGAGTGGGAGGAATTTCTGAGCGCTTTATACGACAGATGGGGCGGCAGATGGGCGAATCCGGTAGAGGCGGACTGATTGATGACGCTTCCCAGGCTCGATTTTCTCCGGAGCTCCATCGGCGCCAAGATCATCTTCTGGTTCCTCGCGATCAATATCGTCTCTTGCGGCCTGCTTGCCTGGCGAACCTATGACATTTCGCGAGAGTCTCTCGAACAGGCGATTCAGACGTCGCTGCAGGTTGTCGCCAAGAAAAAAGTTGAGCAGCTGGAGACTATGACGCTTGAAAAAATTCGAAGCGTCGAGTCACTGATGCACAACGCCTCGATTGGCGAGGCCACCCGAGAATTTTCCGAAGCCATAAGATCGAGTGGCAGAGAGTCGGAATCCTATCGCCAGGCGATCGCAAAACACGGCCCAACTCTCAAGCGGCTCTCCGATACATTCAACTACGTCGGCTGCGCAATTGTCTCGCCCGAAGGCTTTACGCTTTTCGCGCAATCGGACATGGCGCCTTTCAACGCAGTTGCGCTTGGCGGAACGTTCAAGGAAACCGAGCTTTGGGACACGATCGATCGGGCGCGCACATTGCTGCAAGCCGAAATATCGGCGTTTCAGATCTACCCTGGGCAAAAAGAGCCTGCCGCCTATATCGCGGGCCCTGTCCTCGACAACGGCGTCGTGATCGCCGTCGTTGTTTTCCAGCTCGATAACCAGGAGATATACAGCCTCATCAATGACTACACCGGTCTCGGCGAGACGGGAGAGGTGCTGGTCGCGGCGCAACTCGATCAGGCCCAAATGGTCGTGGTCAACCCGCTGCGGCATGGCGCTTCCAAGGCGTTCAGCATTAGAGCGCCATTAGATGGCGGCGCTTTTCCTGTGCTCGCCAAGGCCCTGGCCGGCGTCCATGGTTCTGGTCTTTTCGATGATCTCGAGCACAGACCCGTGGTCGCCTCTTGGACCTATGTTCCCTCCTTTCGCTGGGGCATGGTCGTGCAGCAGAGCACGGCGGAGGCCTTCGCGCTGACCCGAGCGCAAAAGGAGGCGACGCTCTGGCTGCTGCTATTCATGATCCCGCCGATTATCGCTCTGGCTATGGGCGTCGCGCGTACGATCACCAAACCCATCAAGACCGCCGTCGGCGTCGCCGAGAAGGTCGCCGCGGGGGACCTCGACGCAAATTTCGAGATCGATAGCCACGACGAGACAGGACTGCTGCTGACGGCGATCCGCTCCATGACCGGAGAACTGCGCGAACTTTACGACTCCATGGAGGACAAGATACGGGCGCGCACGCGCGAACTTCAACTCGCAAACGAGGAATTGTCGATCGCGCGCATGGCGGCTGAGGAAGCCAGCAAGACAAAGAGCGCCTTTCTAGCAAATATGAGTCATGAGCTGCGCACGCCGCTCAACGCCATCATCGGTTATAGCGAAATGCTTCAAGAGAGCGCGCTCGACAAGGACGATCCAGAGCCGATCGAAGACCTGAAGCGGATCGAGAGCGCAGGCCGACACCTGCTTGGCCTGATCAACGACATTCTCGATCTTTCCAAAATCGAAGCCGGCAAGATGGAGGTCTTCATCGAGAGAGTGGAGATCAGACCGCTCGTGAACGAGGTCATTTCGATCGTTCAGCCTATGGCCGACAAGAACGGCAATTCGCTTGAACTCTGCTGCGCGGACGATGTGGGCGGATTTCTGTCAGACGAAACGAAGCTCAAGCAGTGCCTGCTCAATCTCATGAGCAATGCAAACAAATTCACGAGCCACGGAAAAGTCACCCTGACAGTTGAGCGGGACGCCGACGCTTCCGTGGTGTTCCGCGTGTCGGACTCGGGGCTCGGCATGACAGAGGAGCAGATTGCCCGTCTGTTCGAGGCCTTCTCCCAGGCCGACGCCTCGACCACGAAACGCTTCGGCGGGACGGGGCTTGGGCTCGCGATCACCAGGCATTTCTGCACGGCGCTCGGGGGCGATGTCTCGGTTAGCAGCGCGCCGGGCGTAGGTTCGACCTTTACGATCCGGCTTCCGGACTTGCAACAGCCCCTCGGGACGAAAGATCGGGCCGAGTCGACTGCGGGCCGGCCTCTCCCGACGATACTGGTCGTCGACGACGACGCTGTGGCGCGCGACCTGCTCACACGAACGTTGGAGAACAAGGGCTATCGCGTAATCGCCGCGCGACACGGGCTGGAGGCGATGGCCCTGGCGAGACAGCACAGGCCGCAGGCCATAACGCTCGATGTGATGATGCCGCAGCTCGATGGCTGGGGAGTGCTCAGGCAGCTCAAGGAGGACGAAGAGCTGCGAAACATTCCCGTCATCATGGTGACGATTCTCAACGAGCGCGCGCTGGCGATTCCGCTCGGGGCGGCGGAGCTTTTGACAAAACCCATCGACCGTCAGCGCCTGACGGCCCTGATAACGCACTATTGCGGGGCTTCGAGCGAAAATACGGTTCTCATCATTGAGGATGACTCCGCGACGCGCGAACTTCTTTGCCGCTGCGTTTCTGGCGCCGGCTACAAGGCCGAAGCCGCGATCAATGGCCGGGATGGCCTCGACTGGATCGCTGAAAATCCGGTTCCGGACCTTATCCTTCTCGATCTGATGATGCCAAATCTCGATGGGTTCGGTTTTTTGAGTGAATTGCGTAAGCGCCGCGCCTATGACCATTTGCCGGTCATCATCGTCACAGCGAAAGATCTCAGCGACGAGGATATTTGCAAGTTGAAAGAATTCAGGGCTGACATCATCACGAAGGACCACGACTATCTTGAAGAACTGGTGACGACTATGCGTCAATGCCTCAATCCCAGCGCGGCGGACGCTGTCCGAACGCATTGACATTGGAGAGAGGGCTGGTGGTGAAGATTCTGCTTGTCGAAGATAATGAGATGAACCGCGATATGCTGTCGCGGCGTCTCAGGCGCAATGGATATGAAGTCGTGATCGCCATAGACGGCCTGCAGGGCGTCGAAATGGCGGCCTCAGAGGCGCCCGATCTCATCCTGATGGACATGAGCCTGCCGGTCATCGATGGATGGGAGGCGGCTCGCAGGGTTAGGCAAAACGAAGCGACGCGCAAAATTCCGGTGATCGCCCTCACAGCCCATGCGATGGCAGGAGACCGGGAGAAGGCGATCGAAGCGGGCTGCGACGACTATGACACCAAACCTGTGGAGATCACGCGTCTTCTGGGCAAGATCACGGCCCTGATTGAATCTGGCGCTTAGCATCGTCTGATCGGGGCGCTCGTGCAGAGCGAACTCTGGCGGTCCCATCGGTTGTAAGAGATCATGAGAAACACGACTGACGCATCTTGGACGGCGGGCGACGGCGCGCTCCGGATTTCTGGAAACAATAAATGACATCGCATGGCTTTCAGCCGCCCGCGGATAGAAGCGATCGCGCGCTGCTCGCTTATCTGCAGCAAGAGCTGAGCGCGCCTGCCGAGGCGATCGCGGGCTATGCCGAAATTTTGCTGGACGAGGCCGAGCGGAACGGCCACGGGGAATTTCGCGACGACCTCGAAAAAATTCACGCCGCCAGCCGATCGCTGATTGATTACATCGCGTCCCTCGTCAATCGGTCCCGTGCCTCGCCGAGAGGGCCAAGCGAGGATTCCGAGGACTATCGTCGCCTCTTGCGGCACGATCTGCGCACGCCCATCAACGCCATCAAAGGATTTGGCGAGATGCTGCGCGAAGACGCAGCGGGCGTCGACGACGCGCGGGCGCTGGTCTCGGACCTCAATCGACTTCTAGAGGAGGCGTCCCGCTTCCTGGAGCGCATCGACGGCCTAGTGAGTTTTTCGTTCCCCGAAACCGAGGCGACGAACGCCGAGGTCAGCGCGGAACCCGTCTCCGCCATGGTCGCACATCGATTCGTCGCCTCCGTCCAGCCGATCTCAGAAGGCGAAGCCGACAGCGTCGCCGTACTGCCGAGCCGCATCCTCGTGGTCGACGACAACGCGTCTAATCGCGAACTCCTCAAGCGCCGTCTGGAAAGACAGGGCCACTCTGTCGCGCTGGCTGAGAGTGGCTCTCGCTCGCTGGAAATGGTGAGGGAGGCGCCCTTTGATCTCATTTTGCTCGATCTGCTGATGCCGGATGTCAGCGGCTTCGATGTTCTTTCCGTCCTTAAGTCTGATGACGCGTTGAGAGACGTTCCAGTCATCATGATATCAGCCTTGAACGAGATCGACTCCATCGTCAGATGCATCGAAGCGGGCGCCGAGGATTATCTCGCGAAACCCTTCGATCCGGTGCTACTTCGTGCGCGCATCGGATCGTCATTGGAGAAAAAGCGTCTGCGAGACCGGGAACGCGAGGCGCTCGAGGCGCTGCGCATCGAAAAAGCGCGCTCCGAGCAGCTTCTCCTGAATATTCTTCCGGCTCCGATTGTCGCGCGCCTGAAGAGCGGCGAAACGGTCATCGCGGATCATGTCAGCAACGTCTCCATTCTGTTTGCGGATTTCGTCGGCTTCACCGAGCTCTCTTCCAGACTGCCGGCTCCCGACCTTGTCGGCGTGTTGGGCCGCGTATTTTCGGCCTTCGACAGGCTCGCGCTCAAGTTTGGCGTTGAGAAGATCAAGACGATTGGCGACGCGTACATGGTCGCCTGTGGGCTCTTCGGCAGGCGGGACGATCACGCGCACGCCGTCGCGGACATGGCGCTGGCAATGGCCGAAACCCTGGAGATTCTCAACGATACATTGCCTTCGCCACTCGAAATCAGGATGGGCATAAACTCCGGCGACGTTGTCGCGGGCGTGATCGGCGCGCACAAGTTCGTTTACGATATCTGGGGCGATGCTGTGAATGTCGCGAGTCGACTCGAGTCGAACAGCCTGCCAGGCCGCATACAAGTTTCCCGGTCGACCTATGAGCATCTGGGCAAGGACTTCATATTGGCGCCGCGTGAGCGCCTCGAGATCAAGGGAAAGGGCGCGATAGAGGCCTTTTTTCTGACCGGGAGAAAACAGGGCGCAACTTGCCGGTCGCAGAAGTAAGTTCTGGCGGGCTGGGTTCTGCGGCAATTTATGTGGTTCATAACCACAGAATTCACGTCGCTCGCGGGGGCCGCGACTGACGAAAGGTCGCGCCGATGGAGGACGTTCTGTCTCGTTCACTGCTGATCCGCGCTTTCGCCGTGGCGCTGTCCGTCGGCCTTTATCTTGCGCTCGCGATCCTCGGCGGCGGCGGGATTGAGGCTTTCTTTTCCAATCCGGCGCGGGCGGCGCTGGTCGTCGTCACCCTCGCATTGGGGGTCGCCTCGCTTTTCGTCGGCGGCAATCTCAGCGCCGGCCTGCGCGAGGATCGCGGCAATCGATGGGTCATCTGGGCCTTTTTGATTATCGGGCTGCTCGGCGCCTATCTGCCGGCCTGGGCGGATCGGGAGAATGTTTGGACGCTGGACGGCGACGCCGTGCGATGGTTCGGAGTCGCGCTCCTTGCAGGCGGCGGGGCCTTGCGGCTATGGCCGGTCGCCGCGCTCGGACGCCGTTTCAGCGGCCTCGTCGCCATTCAGCCCGGCCATGAACTCGTGACTGTCGGACTCTACAGTCGCATCAGGCATCCGAGCTATCTCGGGCTTCTGATCTCGGCGCTCGGCTGGGGACTGGCGTTCAACACCGCGGTCGGCGTGCTTGTGGCATTGGCGAACATTCCGCCGCTCGTCGCGCGGATGAATGCCGAGGAGCGTTTGTTGACCTCCGAGTTCGGCGCTGCCTATGACGCCTATCGCGCCCATACCGCGCGGCTCATTCCCGGCCTGTATTGATCCGCGAGATTCGGAAGCAGACGACGCATCGTGAGGAACATGTGATGAAGGCCTTATCGTCGCGCCTGCTGGCGATCAGTTTTTTCATAGCGCTCCCTGCGCAAGCGGGCGACGTCATAACGCTCGCGCCGGGCCGCAGCGCCAACTTCTCGCTTCAAGAGAATTTAACGACCGGCTATTCGTGGCGCATCGATCAGAGCGCCAGTCGCAATCTCGGCATCCTGTCGATATCGGACGGCGGCCGCGGCGGCGGCCGACGACGCATGGTCGGCAGCCCCAGCGTTCGGCACTGGAAAATCCGCGCCCTCGCGCCCGGCCATGCCGAGATCGTCTTCGCCTACCAGCGACCTTGGGAGCCAGCGCCGGTTCAAACCCGCACCGTCGAGGTAGAGGTCGCGCCATAGAGCGCGCTGCGAAAAAATGGGAACCAACTTTCGCGCAGAGCGCGCTCGAAAATTTTGGAGTCGATCGCGCTGCATTTGGGCCAATCCGCCCAAATGCAGCGTGATCTAAGCGTCGCTCTTGCGCGATGACTTCATCGCGTCCTCAAGCCGCGTCGTCGCCGAGCCGCGTTGCGCCGGCTTCTGCTGGCTCTCATGCGGCGCCCAACCTGACGCCCAGATGATTTCGAAACTCGCGCGCACGCGTCCGTCGGCGTCCGAGAAGCGCTCGGCATAGATCCGTGCGGCGCGCGTCACAACATCGCGCCGCAACGGTTTGCGCGCGCGCTTTGCAAGAACGTTGGCGGCGCCCATAGCGCGCAGATCGTCCATCAGCGCGAACATCGAATCATAACGCAGCGTGAAACTGTCGACGTCGGCGACGGGCAGGGCGAAACCGGCGCGCTGCAGCAGCGCGCCCATGTCGCGCACGTCGACGAAGGGCGAAACGCGCGGACTCGCGCCGCCGGCGATTTCCTCCTCGGCCTGCGCCAATGCGAAACGAAGCTCGATAAGGCTGGCGCCGCCAACGAGGCAGGCGATGAACAGCCCGTCCGGCGCCAGCATGCGCCTTACCTGCGCCAGCGCGCCCGGCAGATCATTGACCCACTGCAGCGCCATGCCGGAGACGATCAGATCGAAGGCGTTCGGCGCGAAGGGCGGCGCTTCTTCGTCGATGATGACGTCGCCGCCGCAGCCGCTCGCGCGCAACGGCGGCGCTCTGCCGCTGGCCGCCACAGCCTGCGCAAAATGCGCGCTCGGCGAGCCGAGATCGAGGGAGCGAGGAAATTCGCGCTTCACGGTCAGCAGGCGATCGAGCAGATCGTCGGCGGCGCGCGCCATCAGAAAGTCGGGCGCGCCTCTCGTCATCGCTCGCGCGAGGCGCCCGCGAAGCAGCCCGCGATCAAAAATTTTCGGCGGTCCCACTGTCTCGCTCATGCCTTACGACCACGCCCGCGCCAGTTAGCTTTGCAAGTGCGCAACGCGCATGAAATGCGACCAAAGGATGGCGCAATCACGACGCAGTGGTCTGAAGCAACAGTCGCGCGTTCAAAAAATTCACGACGTATCTTAACGTTAAGCCCTAACCTGAAAGCGCGGAACGCTTCGACAAGATCATGGCGAAAGTTAGAATACAGCCATTCGATAAGTCGCCGCCAAGGCGTCAGTAAACAGGGTGTAAGCGTCATGCGTAACCTCATTGATCTTTCGCGTCGAGCCCGCAGCGCCAAGCCGGCGGGAGCGTTGAAGTTCCTCTTGCTCGCGGCGGTCGGCGGACTGGCGCTGACCGCGTCGCCGGAAAACGCGGCGGCCCGCAACATCGTCTCTATTTCGCCGAGCGTCGCTCCCGGAACCATCGTCATCAGCGCCGGTAAACGCCGCTTGTTCTATGTGGTCGACACCGGGGTCGCCATAAGCTATCCCGTGGCCGTTCCCAAGCGCGGCAAGGAATGGTCGGGCGAGACGTCGGTCGATGGAAAATATGTGAATCCGGACTGGGTTCCGCCAGCGGTGGTGAAGGCCGACCATCCCGAACTGCCGAACTTCATTCCTGGCGGCTCGCCCCGCAATCCGATGGGCGTGCGCGCGCTGACCCTTAGTCAAGGCGAAGTGGCGATTCACGGAACGACCCATAAGATGCGCGCCTCGATCGGCACCGCCGCGTCCTATGGCTGCATTCGCATGCTGAACGAGGACGTCTCCGACCTTTACGATCGCGTGAGCGTCGGGGCCCCGGTGATGATGACGCGCTAGCGTCCGCCGACGTTAACGCGCGAGGCGCGCCGCGTTTAGAATCACGCCTCGCCCGCTATGCGCGGACGAGGCTTTTGTTTGACCTCCGCCGCGCTATCGCGCCGGCGCTTTCCTTTATCCAAAGCTTTTTTTGATGCGAGTCGCTGTGGAAGACCGTCCGGCGCGGTGGACGCCGACATCCGAATCCCGCAAGTCTTCCAGATAACAGTCGGACCGCCGCTTTTTAGCGTCACGGTTCATGTGGAGTATAGTGACGGCATGAGTTGATTCGCTCTCGAATCAATTGTTTGAAAAGGAGGTGCCTCTCGGAAAGCTCCACGACGCATCGTCGCCCGTCTTAGTCGCCGCGTCATCCTGACATCGAAAAAAGGTTGGCACATGCTGATCGCAACAGAAAATGAAACGGAACGCGCTGAACATCCCGTGGATGTCGTGGAGCAACTGGCGGCCACCAACGACTGGTCTTTCGATCGAGATGACGAAGACGAGATTTCAATTTCCGTCGCCGGAGCCTGGACGGAATATCACGTCGCCTTCACTTGGCTTCCAAATCTCGAAACGCTGCATGTCAGTTGCGCTTTCGATCTCAAGGCCCCGGAACGCAGGCGCGCTGAACTGATGGCGCTCGTCAACGCAATCAACGAGCAGATGTGGATCGGGCATTTCGACTTCTGGCCGAAGGAGGGCGTGGCGATGCACCGCCACGGGCTCATCCTGACAGGCGGAGCGCAGCCTTCTGCGACGCAATGCGCGGCCTTGCTCGACAACGCGCTTCAGTCCTGCGAGCGGCACTATCAGGCCTTCCAATTCGTGCTATGGGCAGGAAAAAGCGCCAGGGAAGCGCTCGCCTCCGCCAATTTCGAGACGAAAGGCGAGGCGTGACTGACGCGGTCGGTCCGAGCGGGTCGGTCGCTTTGATCGGCGCGGGAAACATGGGTCTCGCGTTGCTCGAAGGTTGGGCGTCGCAGAATCTCATCGGGACCGTATCGGTCGTCGAGCCGCAGCCGTCCCAGCGGCTTCAAAATTTATGCGCCGAACGGGGCTACGAGCTTAATGGCGCAGCCGCGCCGCGCGACGCCGTTGTCCTCGCCGTGAAGCCCCAGGCGCTCGAATCAGGCGCCGGCGCAGCGGCGCCCTTCATCGGACCTGCGACCGTCGTGGTGTCGATTCTCGCCGGCAAGCGCATCGCCGACATCGCCGCGCAAATGCCGGCGCCGGCTATCGTGCGCGCGATGCCCAATACGCCAGCCGCGATCGGTCGCGGCGTCACCGGCGCCTTTTCGAGCCCGGCGACCAACGCCGCTCAGCGCGGGCTCGCCGATGCGCTGCTTCGCGCCGTCGGCGCCGTGGAATGGATCGATGACGAGTCGCTCATTGACGCGGTGACCGCAGTTTCGGGCTCGGGCCCCGCCTATGTTTTTTATTTCGCCGAATGCCTTGCCGCCGCCGGAGCTGAGGCCGGACTGCCCGCCGCGCTTGCGGCGCGACTCGCGCGCGCGACCGTGGAAGGCGCGGGCGAACTGATGCGCCGACAGCCGGAGACTAGTCCTGATGAATTGCGACGGCGCGTGACGTCGCCAGGCGGAACCACGGCGGCGGCGCTGAAGGTTCTCGACGCGCCGGATGGGCTTGCCGCGCTGATGCGCCGCGCCGTAGCTGCAGCGAAACGCCGGGCAGGGGAACTTTCCGGCTAAAAAGTCGCGCGCCTTGTCCCGGCGCCTGGCGACAATAGAATACTGGCTACGAATTATCTGCGGACCAGGAGACAGACATGACTGGCGGCGGCCCCCGCGATCGGGTGATTGATGCGACGCTTCGGCTTGCGGCGCGGCGCGAATTCAGCGACGTGACTCTGAGCGATATCGCCCTGGAGGCTGGCGTCTCGCTCGCCGATCTGCGCGAACTTTTCCCCTCGAAGGGCGCGATCATGGGCGCGTTCTCCCGGCGCATCGACCGGGAGGTTCTCGATGCGCAGCCGAAGGAACCGTCGCATGAGCCCGCACGCGAACGTCTTTACGACGTGTTGCGCCGTCGGCTCGACGCGCTCGAACCGCACCGCGAGGCGCTGGCGAGCGTGAGCCGCTGGGCGGCGAGCGACCCGCTTACTGCCGCCGCGCTCAATCGTGAAACCGTGAATTCGATGCGATACATGTTGGAGGCCGCCGACGTCGACAGCGAGGGCCCGGTCGGCTCGCTCAAATTGCAGGGGCTGGCGTTGGCCTGGAGCCGCGTGCTCGAAGATTGGTTCGCTGGCGACATTCATGACGCCTTATCGACGCTCGATCGCGAGCTCACGCGAGGCGAGCGCTATGTCGATCGCGCCGAGGATTTCGCAAGGCTGACACGGCCGTTTTATTCATTTGCGCAAAGCCTGTTTGGCTGGCGTCCTCGGCGCGGCCGCGACCACGACGACGACAGCGGCCATCCTCACGCGCGCGCATGAGGGCGCGGAGGCAGTTACAGCGGCAAACTCGCCGTCGCGCGCAACCCGCCGAGCGGGCTGCGGTCCAGCGTGATGTCTCCGCCATGCGCCCTCGCGATATCTCGCGCGATCGCGAGCCCTAGACCCGAATTTCCTTCGTCCTGATTGCGGGATTCGTCCAGTCGATAGAAGGGCCGGAACGCCTCTTCGCGTCGTTCGACAGGAATGCCCGGGCCGTCGTCGTCAACATTGACGTTCATCGTCGTCCCGTCATTGATCGCCGAGAGTTCGATGCGCTTGCCGTAGCGCTGCGCATTGCCGACAAGATTGGCGAGCAGCCGCTTAATCGCTGCGGGCCGTGCAACGATTATCGGATCGCCCTTGATCTTGACGGCGGCGGCGAGACCGCGCTTCTCCGTGTCCGCCTTCAACTCATTGAGGATCGCTCCGATGTCGGTCGGCGAGGAGCTTTCGTCGCCGTCGCCGCGCGCGAAGGCGAGATAGGCCTCGACCATGCGCTCCATCTCGTCGACGTCCTTGCGCATATCAGCGGCTTCATGCGAGTCGCCCATCAGAGCGAGGGAAAGTTTGAATCGCGTGATGATGGTCCGCAGATCATGCGAAACGCCGTTGAGCATGGTGGTGCGTTGCTCGATCGCGCGTTCGAAGCGGCGCTTCATATCGAGGAAGGCGGCGCCGGCCTGGCGCACCTCCCGCGCGCCGCGCGGGCTGAACGCGACATTGCGGCCTTTGCCGAACTCCTCGGCGGCGCGGGCCAGACGAAGTATCGGCCTGATCTGGTTGCGCAAGAACGATGTGGCGATGGCGATAATGATAATCGACGCGATCGCCATCCACATGAAGAAAATGTACGAATTGGAGGCATACGCGTGCGTGCGCGTGGCGAACATCCTCAGCGTGGCGTCGTCGAGAGCGACCTGGATTTCAATCAGGTTGCCGGGAAGCGCCGTGTTGATCCAGAACGGCTGCTTAAGTCTGCGGGAGAGCTCCTTGGCGAGCGCCTTGTCGAGCAGCGAGAACAAGGCGGTCTTCGGGGTCGGCGCCGGCAGGTCTTGTTTGGGAAGAATCGCGATCTCCATATTGAGATCGAAGGCGGCGATGCGGCGCAGCTGAGCATGGTCCGGGTCTTGAGGGAATGATTGATAGACGTCGACAAGCGCCGCGACTTGTCGCGCCATCCCGGAGGACAGTCGATAGGTCACTACCTCCCAGTAGCGCTCCATGAAGACATAGGCGACGGCGGACTGGAGCAGCACGACCGGCAGGATCACGATCAGCAGCGCGCGGGCATAGAGCCCTTTCGGCATGCGGTCGTGCAGCCAATTGGCGAAACGCCGCCACAGATTGCGCGGCGCGGCGAGAACTTCCGGTAAGACAACGGTCATCGTGACGACCCTATCATTTTATCGGTTGGCGCGCAGCGGCTCAAAGAGAAGGCGGTAGCCACGGCCGCGCACGGTCTGAAGATAGCGCGGAGCGTTCGGATCGGTTTCGATTTTGCGCCTCAATCGGACGATCTCGACATCGACGCTACGTTCGCTCGCGCTTCGTTCAGGATCGCGTTGCGCCAAGGTCTGGCGCGACACGAAGGCGCCGTCGCTCTCGGCCAAAGCCCGCAAAAGATCGCGCTCGCGCGTGGTGAGCCGAACCGGCGCGCCGCCGCGCAGCAATTCGCCGCGCGAAGGGTCGAAGACAAAGTCGCCGAACTGCTTGAGCCCCGAGGAGTCCGGCCGCCGCGCGCGGCGAAGGATGCTCGCGATGCGCAGCGACAATTCCCGAGGATCGAAGGGTTTAGCGAGGTAATCATCCACCCCGGCCTCAAGCCCTTTAACGCGGTCCACCGTCTCGGCCAGGGCGGTCAACATCAGAATGGGCGCAGAACGCAGGGGTTCCTCGCTTCTCCGCAGCCGCGCCGCGAAGTCGGCGCCGCGTTCGCCGGGCATCATCCCATCCAGAACGATAAGATCGAAGGCGAAATCGCGCATTCTGGCGGCCGCTTCTTGCGTGTCGGCCGCGGCGCTGACGAGATAGCCTTCATTGCGAAGATATCGCGACAGCAGGGTGCGAATGCGCCGATCGTCGTCGACGACCAGGATATGCGCCGCCTTGGCGCCCTGCGAAACGGCATGATGCGCAACGCTCGTCATGGCGCGCCGCCGGCCGATTTCGCGCATGCAAGATGCGCGCGGACGCGCTCGCGCTCGTCGGAGTCGATCATCGCGAACAGAAATTCGGAAGCTGCGCCGCGCGCCGCCGGCGGCAGCTCATCCATGACTTTCAGGAATCGCGCCGATTGCAGCGCTGCGAGATCGCGGGCCAGCTTCGCGCCCTGTGGCGTTAAATAAAGCAGGCGCTGGCGGCGATCGACGACGCCGGCCCGCGCTTCGACGAAACCCGCCTCGAGAAGCTGCTTCAGCACGCGGTTGAGGCTCTGCTTGGTGATCCTCAATATGTCGAGCAGTGCGGCGATGGTCAGGCCGGGGCGACGGTTAACGAAGTGAATAACGCGGTGATGCGCCCGTCCGAAGCCGTACTTTTCGAGCAGCCGATCGGCGTCGCCGACGAAATCACGATAGGCGAAGAAAAATAGCTCCACGAGTTCGATCGCGTCTCCGTCGCTCGTGGCCTCGACGGCCGCGCTCCGCCAAGCGGCGGCGGCGTCCGGCTCAATCATTTGCCGTGCTAGGAATTCGTTCACGCTTGTTCTTGCCTGACGTTTGGCGCGAGCTATTTACGTCAACTATATTGACATAAATCTGGCCGATGGCTAGTGCTGACCGCGCGTCACAGCGCCTTGATTGGCCTCTTCGATCGCGTTCCGGAGTTCGACATGTCGCTTCCGCCCTTCGATCAGCGCGACGGATTCATCTGGTATAACGGCGCGCTTGTTCCGTGGCGCGACGCAAAGCTTCACGTCCTCTCGCATGGCCTGCATTACGCCTCTTGCGTGTTCGAAGGCGAACGCGCCTATGGCGGCGCGATTTTCAAATCGCGCGAACATTCGGAGCGGTTTCAGAATTCCGCGCGCATTCTCGATTTCGAGATTCCCTACAGCGTGGAACAGCTCGACGCCGCAAAAGCTGAGACGGTGAAAGCCAACGGTTTTGCGAATTGCTACGTTCGCCCGGTGGCGTGGCGAGGCAGCGAAATGATGGCGGTCGCGGCCCAGAATTCGACGATCAACGTCGCGATCGCCGTCTGGGATTGGCCGAGCATGTTCGACGTCGAGACCAAGATGAAAGGCATCAAGCTCGACATCGCCGAATACCGGCGGCCCGATCCGCTGACAGCGCCGTCGAGAGCGAAGGCGGCCGGCCTCTATATGATCTGCACCATTTCGAAGCACCGCGCCGAGCGGCGCGGTTTCGCCGACGCGCTGATGTACGACTGGCTCGGCCGCATCGCCGAATGCACCGGCGCGAACGTCTTCTTCGCCCGTGACGGCGCGCTGCACACGCCGATCGCCGACTGTTTCCTTGACGGCATCACGAGGCGCACGGTGATCGACCTCGCGAGAAGGCGCGGCGTCGACGTCATCGAGCGTCGGATCATGCCCGAGGAGATGGCGACGTTTTCGGAGTGCTTCATTTGCGGCACTGGCGCCGAAGTGACGCCGGTGTCGGAGATCGGCGTCTATCGCTTTACGCCCGGCCAGCTTTCGCGCACGCTGATTGAAGACTATTCGCGTGAGGTGGAGCGGCATCTCTCGCCGGCCGCGTAAGCGCCCCCGCCACGATCTCTCGCGTTGACAATCGGGTCAGCCGCTCATACGCGCCTTGATCGCGTGTTCGGCGAGAGTTTTGCCGAGCGACCAGACCGCCGAAGGCGCCTTATGCGCGTCCGCGATGACGGCGTCGAAAGACTGCTCGATCCAATCGCAATCTTCGTCCGAAATCGTCAGCGGCGGCAGCAGCTTGATCGTGTGATTGCCATGTCCGGCGACCTGCGTCAGCACCTTGTGATCGCGAAACAGCGGGATGGAGATGAGCTGACAGAACAGGCCCGAATTGACGGTTTCCAGCAGATTCCAGGCGGCCTTCAGCTTGAGAGACTTCGGCGACCCGAATTCGACGCCGATCATGAGACCCTTGCCGCGCACGTCGGCGACAAGTTCGTAGCCTTCGGCCATTCTTTGAAAGGACGCGAGAAGGCGCTCGCCCTTCTTTGCCGCGTTCTCGATTACCCGCTCGTTCGCGAGCACGTCCAGCGTCGCGATTCCCGCCGCCATGGCGAGATCGTTCTTGCTGAAGGTCGAGCCATGCACGACGGCGCGATCCATGCGATCGAAGACCTTGTCGAAAATCCATTTACGGGTCAGGACCGCGCCAACGGGCACATGGCCCCCGGAAAGCGCCTTGGCGACGACGATCATATCCGGTTCGACGCCTGGAAAATGATCGACGGCGAAGAAGCGGCCGGTGCGACCCAACCCCGTCTGGATCTCGTCGGCGACGAACAGCGTTCCATATTTGCGGCAGAGCGCCTGCGCCCCGAGAAGATAGTCCTCCTGAGGAATGTTGACTCCCTTGCCCTGGATCGGCTCGACGAAGAAGGCGGCGATCTCGCGCCCGGCCAGTGCGCGTTCGAGCGCGCCGAGATCGTCGAATTCCACTTCATGGGCGTGCGGCAACAGCGGGCCAAAACCCTTCTTGAAAATATCGTCGCCGTTCATCGACAGCGAACCGTAAGTCAGGCCGTGAAAGGAGTGCGCACAGTGCAGGATCCCAGGACGGCCCGTCGCCGCGCGCGCGAATTTGATCGCCGCTTCGACCGATTCGGCGCCGGAATTGGCGAAAAACGCCTTATCCAGCCAGGGCGCGTAGGCGAGCAACTTCTCGGCGAGAACGCCGGCCAGAACCGAAACGTCAAATTGCACAAGATTGGCGAACTCGCCGTCGAGCACGCTCACGAGCGCGTCGCGCACGGCGGGATGGTTGCGTCCCAGCGCAAAGACTCCCCAGCCGCTGAGGAGATCGAGATAGCGGTCGCCCTTGCGATCCCAGAGATAGGGGCCGAGCCCTCGGGTGAAGCCGACGTCATAGCCGATCGTCTTGAGAACGCGGACCCACATTTCATTGAGACGCTTCGCATGCAGCGAAAAGCGCTCGCCTTCGCGGGCGGCCGCGAGGGCCGCGAGGTCGTAGCGCGGATCGATCTGGCCAGAAGCGCCGTCCGGAGCGTGAACAGTCTTTGACGCGCTCGCTGGCGCGGTCGATAAAGTCGTCATTGGCGGCGCTCCAACCGAGGAAAATGGGGCAGGCGACAGGGTGCGGACGCTCGCTCATTTCGATTGCGCGCCGTGGGCGCTTTTGTCAAATCGCTGATGTGGCCCGCGGGCCACAGGCGCAAAGATTTTGCGTCTCGCCGCCCACCTAATTCACGACCGAACCGTCCCTTATTGCGCAATATCGCTGCGCGCTTCGAGGCGAACGTACGCAAGTTTCAGCATCTGCGCCAAAGGCTTCGCCAGCCCGCGCGCCAACGCTGCGCCTATCCACAGAGTTTGCGGTTCCGGGAGAAAATTGCCGGTTGGAAGGCGCGCCACGGGTGATATCTTGCTAAAAGTGATTCATGGGCGACGCTGGGTGATTCGCGCTTTAGGAGAATTACCGACGCGCGCGTCAGTACAATGCTCTGGATCAGCATGGGGGTTGGTCAGTGGGCGCTAAAGTGACTTTTCAGGATGATTTGACGGCGAGCGCGACTGAACCGGATGAGTCCGGTCTTGAACTGGTCGAACTTGCTGGACGCATTAAATGGTTCGACGTCGCTAAGGGCTATGGCTTCGTGGTGCCGGACGATGGCTCCGCCGACATTCTCCTGCATGTCACCATTTTGCGCCGCAGTGGCCTTCAGACTGCCTTCGAAGGCGCACGCGTCGTGTGCGAGGCGCAGAAGCGCGCCAAAGGCATGCAGGTCTTTCGCGTCATCGCGATGGACGAGTCGACGGCGATCCATCCGTCACAGTCGTGCGCCGGGCGCACGCATGTCCAGGTCGCGCCGACGAGCGGTTATGAGATCGCCATCGTCAAATGGTTCAATCGCGTGAAGGGATTCGGATTTCTCACGCGCGGCGAAGGCACCGAGGACATTTTTCTGCACATGGAAACTGTTCGACGCTACGGCATGACGGAACTGAAACCCGGCGATAGCGTCCTCGTTCGTTATGGCGGCGGTCCGAAGGGGCTGATGGCCACCGAAGTGCGCCCGCTTGAAGCAAAGAGCGTCCCGTCGCACTGATGTTTTCCTCGCCGCGTAACGCCCTTTCGAGCGGCTCCGAATGAGAGCGGCGCCAACCTTCCGCTTACTGCTCCTTTCCGCATTGGCGCTGCTGGCGTCCGTAATTGCGCGCGCCGAACCGGCCGCCGACATCGCGCGCATCGTGACGTCCACGGGCGAACATGCCTTCAAAGTCGAAATCGCCGACACGTCCAAGGCCCGCGCGCGCGGCCTGATGTTTCGCAAGTCGATGCCCGCCGATCACGGGATGCTTTTCGACTTCAAGGCCGAGAGGCCGGTCTCGATGTGGATGAAAAACACTTACATTCCCCTCGATATGGTTTTCATCGGGCGTGACGGGAGGGTGGTGGGCGTCGCCGCCGATGCCGAGCCCCTGTCCGAGCAGATTATCGACTCCCCTGGCCCAGCCTATGCGGTGCTGGAGCTCAACGCCGGCGCGGCGCGGCGCATATCGCTGGCGCCCGGCGATCGGGTGCGGCACCGCATGTTTGAGCGCTAATTGCGTTCCCTTGTTAGGGGAGGGCGGGCGTGGTAGCGAAATTCGTGAAAGGGCGGGGCCGCTGAGGAGCGGCCTGTCCGGCGGGGTATGGCGCAGCCTGGTAGCGCGGAAGTTTTGGGTACTTCAGGTCGCAGGTTCGAATCCTGCTGCCCCGACCAGCGCGAACGCCGCCGCGCTCTGTCACACAGCGCCTTGGCGCGCAGCTCCAACGACGAGGCCGTATGACCGCACGCATCTATCTTCCGGCCCCAAGCGCCACTCAATCCGGTCCAGGGTCGGACTTGTGGCGGCTGGACTTCGAGCCTGAGACGCCGCGCAGCATCGAGCCGCTGATGGGCTGGACGAGCTCCGGCGACATGCGTCAGCAGGTCAGGCTCAAATTCACGACCAAGGAGGAGGCGATCGCCTATGCCGAGCGCAACGGCCTCGCCTATAAGGTCGAGGAGCCAAGGCCCAATCTCGCCGCCCGTCGCGGCGTATCCTATTCAGATAATTTCAAAACCAGCCGCATCGGACTCTGGACGCACTGAGTCTCTTTCGGCCCCGTAGCTCAGCCGGATAGAGCAACTGCCTTCTAAGCAGTAGGTCGCAGGTTCGAGTCCTGCCGGGGTCGCCATTATGATTTTCCAACTCCGAATTTGAGACCAATGTTGGCGAAGGCAATGTCGATTACGAAACCTTACAGACGGACGGTTCGCCCGTTTAAGGATGGATCATATGGGGAGAGGCGATACATCGAACACCCAAAATTCGCGAAAGAGCCCCAGCACTATATTAGGGCATTCGAGGTTATCCAAAAAGACCTGATAGAATTGTTCGATTATGTGGAGCCTTCCGACGCAAACAAACAGTGTTTTTCATATCGTATTCATCAGCTTTTTATGCGAACCTGTATCGAAGTTGAAGCTAATTTCAAGGCTATTTTGTGTGAGAACAGCTATGCTTGTAGTAGTAACCTAACGATGCGAGATTACAGGAAATGCGAGAAATCACATAAGCTTTCGGAATATCAGATTAAGCTCCCAGTTTGGCAGGGCGATCAGCTCATACGGACTCCGTTTAGCGCTTGGAAACAGCCCGAAGCTAAATTGGGGGATGTCCCGCTTGATGTTGAAAAGCGGAAATCGGCGTTGCTGGCCTGAATGCTATGCGGCTTTCGCGGTTTGAGCAAGATGCTCGTTCGATGGGACGGCGTTCGCCATGCGCTTTGCGAGCGCC
>VGEB01000050.1 GCA_016869435.1 Alphaproteobacteria bacterium
ATGTTTGTTATTTCTCGCATGTCGATACTCATGCCGTGTTTCGGCGGCGTCTCGTCCGGGGTGCGCATTGGTTCTAAACGTCATATATGACGCAAAACGCCGCGTTCGCGGCCCCGTCCATTCGGAGACATATGATTAGACCCGATCAAGGCGAATCGAGCGATCCCGAAGCGCTCGATTTGGACGAACCCGCACTTCAGCCGGATTCCGATCAACAATTGTCGGAATCGTCCCTTATCAATACGATACGTCATTTGTGGCCCTATCTCTGGCCGCGCGGCCGCCGCGACCTCGAACTGCGCGTGGCCGCTGTCTTCGCGCTGCTCGTCCTGAGCAAGCTGTTCAACGCCGCGACGCCTTACGCTTTCAAATGGGCGACCGACGCGCTCGCCGAAGGCGGCGCCGGCGCCTGGGCGAAGGCGGGGGCCGCCGCGGTCTATTTCACGCTGCTGATGGGCGCGATCCGCATCACAGCGATCATTCTGATGCAGATGCGCGACGGCATTTTTGCCGCTGTTGCGATGCACGCCGTGCGCCGGCTGGCGACTGATCTCTTCGTCCACATGCATGAGCTGTCGCTGCGTTTCCATATCGGCAGAAAGACCGGCGGGCTGACGCGCGTGCTCGAGCGCGGGCGTAACGGCATCGAAACGCTGTCGCGTCTCGTCATGTCGACCGGCGCGCCGACCGTGCTGGAGATGGCGCTCGTTCTCGGCATTTTCCTCTATCAGTTCGATTGGCGCTACGGGCTCGTTCTGCTCGCGACGCTCGGCGCATATTTTCTTTACACGATGCTCGCCACGAACTGGCGGATCGCCATTCGGCGCAAGATGAACGACAGCGACACCGACGCCAATCAGAAGGCGATCGACAGCCTCTTGAATTACGAGACGGTCAAATATTTCAGCGCGGAGAAACGGGAATCGGAGCGCTACGACAGATCGATGATCCGCTACGAGCAGGCGAGCACGCAGTCTTATGTGTCGCTCGCCGTGCTCAACGCCGGCCAGACCGTCATCTA
The DNA here is from genome assembly GCA_016869435.1 of Alphaproteobacteria bacterium. GTDB lineage: Bacteria > Pseudomonadota > Alphaproteobacteria > Rhizobiales > Beijerinckiaceae > Methylocystis. The sequence goes on from VGEB01000050.1 coordinate 1,022, forward strand.
CATCATCGGGCTCACCGCGATGATGGTGATGTGCGTCTACGGCATCGAGGCCGGCCGCAACACGGTGGGCGATTTCGTTCTGATCAACCTGATGATGGGGCAATTGGCGCAGCCCCTGAATTTCATGGGCACCTTCTATCGCGAGGTGCGGCAGGCGATCATCGACATCGAGACGATGTTCTCGATTCTGGCGCAGAGTCCCGAGATTTTGGATAAGCCCGGCGCGCTGCCGCTCGTCGTGCGCGAAGGACGGATTATTTTCGACAATGTCTCGTTCCACTACGAACCCAACCGGCCGATCCTCAAAGGCGTGAGCTTTGAAGCCGAGCCCGGTCAAACGGTCGCGATCGTCGGCCCTTCCGGCGCGGGAAAATCAACGATATCGCGACTGATGTATCGCTTCTACGAGCCGCAAGGCGGACGCATCACGATCGACGGCCAGAATATTCTGGACGTAACACAGGAAAGCCTGCGCGCGGCGATCGGCATGGTCCCGCAGGATACGGTGCTGTTCAATGATTCGATCGGCTACAACATTCGTTACGGACGGTGGGACGCGAGCGACGAAGAGGTGCGCGAGGCGGCCCGGCTTGCCCAGATCGACCGCTTCATCGAGAGCGTGCCGGACGCCTATGGCGCCCAGGTCGGCGAGCGCGGCCTGAAGCTTTCCGGCGGCGAGAAGCAGCGCGTGGCGATCGCCCGGACGATTCTCAAAGGTCCGCCGATCCTCATTCTCGACGAGGCGACCTCGGCGCTCGACAGCTTCACCGAACATGAGATCCAGGAGGCGCTGCGGCGCGTCGCGCGCGGCCGCACCACGCTGGTCATCGCGCATCGCCTGTCGACCATCGTCGACGCCGACGAAATCCTGTTTCTCGATCACGGCCGTATTGTCGAGCGCGGGACGCATAGCCAGTTGCTGGCGCTCGGCGGCCATTACGCCGGCATGTGGAACCGCCAGCGCGAGGCCGCAGAAGCGCGCGCGAAGCTGCTGGAGGCGGAGCGCGAGGAGCTGGAGGAGGCGGAGTAGGGCGCCCAGCGCTCTGGCGAATTCTCGCCGCTCTTTGGCAAGAATCTTTCTTTGCCGAAACGCGGGTTGGCGGCAGCTTCAGGTCATCTGGGCATGCACCGGACGGGGCGGCTGTGCATCGCTCTCTGCGGCAAGTCGGCGGCGGAAGCCGTTACGCCTTGCGCGCTGTTCGGAGGGTCCGATGACGGGAAGACTCCTGCTCGCCGCGTTGGCCGCCTGGGCGACCGCCAGCACGGCCCAAGCTCAGATCAAGGCGGAACATCCGCGCTACTGCGTTATGAGCGTCGGTCCGACGCAAATGATGTTCAGCGCGTTTCAAGAGAACCAGACCGACGAGATATTTTGCCGGCATGTGCCGACGCTCGGCCTGACGATGATCATTCTGGACGCGCAGCAGGTCGAACTGCGCGACATGAACATCGAAATCCGCGTGCTGCGCAATGTCGGACAGACGGACTGGCGCGATGATCTGGACGCGAATACCGTCGCCGTTCTGCCGCCGAAAAAATATCTCGCGGACAAGGGCACCGCGAGCTTCACGCATAACTTTAGCAAAGACGGAAGTTATATCGCTCTCGTCAGGGCGACGAGCGATGACGGCGCCAAGGAATATATCGGGCAATATGATTTTTCGGTAGGCGACACGGCTGGATGGTACGCGGTCTTTGGCCTAGCGTCGCTCGTCGGCGCCGGCTGCGCGTTGGCGATGTGGCGGCGAAAGCGCGTCGGAGCGGCGCCGCGGTTCGCCCCCGACAAACCGTCGCCGTCAGCGCTTCGTCAGTCGTCTTAGATTGCCGTTGACGCGCTCCGTGTATACGGCGAGGGCGCGCTCGGCGGCGTGGTGCGGCCGCCCGCTCGCGACGCTCATCGCGGCCTCGACGCTGGCTTCGGCGGCGGCCTCGATCTTCTCGCTGACCATGAGTTGGCTTTCGCGCTTGCCATGGGCGCCGCCCGCCGCGATTTTCATCAGCCGCAGACCGATCACTTGGTTGGCAAGTAGGCTCATTTTGAGCGTGTCGGAGAAAAGCTTGTTCATTCTCAATCGACTTCTGCGCATGGCGCCCTCCTGTCAAGGCAAGATAGCGGGGCCGCAGCGTTAACCAACCCTCGTCAGATCAACTGCGATGGTTTTGTTGAGCGAGGCCACTATTCCATCGCCGAGCGTAGCCCAAGGCGCTCGACAAAGGGATCGAAATCCCTGTCGCTAAAGAGCAGCGGCAGATCGCTTTCGATGCAGCGCGTGGCGATGATCGTGTCGATGGTCTTTCTCGGCGTAACGCCCAAGGCGCGCAGCTTGCGAAAATTCCTCGCGGCGCGCAGAGCGATTTCCTTTCCGCCGAGTTCGACGATCGTCAGCGCGCCGAGGAATTTTCGGGCGCTGTTGAAATCGCGGTCGCGCTCGAAGCCTTGCAGCACCTCGGTCAGGATCAGATCGCCGATCATGACTAATTCCTCGTCAAGCAGCCGATCCAGACGATCGGTCTGAGGCGTCAAGACGCCGCGAAAATAATCGATCCAGACGCTCGAATCGACAAGGATCATTTATCCGTCCGCTTATCGAAGCGCATGGCGTCGAGATCGCCTCGCCAGTCGAGTTTGCCGCGCAGGCTTCGGATTTGCCTTTGCCGCTGAAGGCGCAGCAGCGTCCGCAGGGCGAGTTCGACGGCTTCCTTCTTGGTCTTGAGGCCCGTCGCCCGCAATGTCTCCTGCATCAGCTTGTCGTCGATGACGATATTGGTGCGCATGTGTATAATACTCCGTATATATACACATACTACGCCTGCGCGGCGCCGTCTTCAAGAGCTTTTGCGCTGATAGGGAGGGCTGGGGAGGGCGCGTGACGCTTCCCGCTTCCATCCGGCTTCCATCGAGACCATATTGCGGCCATGGCCAAAACCCCCGGAAAGCCCAGAGACCCGGCGCGGCCGACGCGCGCCAAGGCGGCGAAGCCGGAGGTCGCGCCGCTCGCGCCGCATCTCGCGCAGCTGCTCAATCCCGCGCTGGCGCCGGGTTTCGGCGAGGCGCCGCAGGCGGCCTATGACGCCTCCTCGATCCATGGCCTCGACGAAGCGGAGATCGAGAAATACGGGCTCGGCGAAGCCTTTCACGCTGGCGGCGCGACTTCAGGAAGCGCCGCTCAAAACATTGGCGGCGCGACTTCAGGAAGCGCCGCTCAAAACATTGGCGGCGTGCAGGCGACCGCCGACAGCCTCGCCGAACTGCTGCGGCTCGGCGATCCGAATATTCGCGACAAGCAACCCTGGGTTCCGCATCGTCCCGAACGGCCCGAGAAATCCGAAGGCGGCGTTAAGTTCGAGCTTGTCTCCGACTATGCGCCGAAAGGCGATCAGCCGGCCGCGATCGAAGAGTTGGTGAAGGGCGTCGCCGCGCAGGAGCGCGATCAGGTGCTGCTCGGCGTCACCGGCTCGGGCAAGACCTTCACCATGGCGAGCGTCATCGAGCGCACGCAACGGCCGGCGCTGATTCTCGCGCCCAACAAGACGCTGGCGGCGCAGCTCTACGGCGAGTTCAAGAGCTTCTTCCCCAAAAACGCCGTCGAATATTTCGTGTCCTATTACGACTATTACCAGCCGGAAGCCTATGTGCCGCGCTCGGACACCTATATCGAGAAGGAATCCTCGGTGAACGAGCAGATCGACCGCATGCGCCATGCGGCGACGCGCGCGCTGCTCGAACGCGACGACGTCATCATCGTCGCTTCGGTCTCCTGCATCTACGGCATCGGGTCGGTCGAAACCTATACGGCGATGACCTTTTCGGTCACGCTCGGCGAGAAGCTGGAGCAGCGCCAGCTCGTCACCGATCTCGTCGCGCTGCACTACCGCCGCGTGCAGGCGGATTTTACCCGCGGAACATTTCGCGTGCGTGGCGATACCGTGGATATTTTCCCGGCCCACTATGAGGACCGCGCCTGGCGCGTCAGCTTCTTCGGCGACGAGGTCGAGTCGATTTCCGAATTCGATCCGCTGACCGGCAAGAAGACGGTCGATCTCGAATTCGTCAAAATCTACGCCAATTCGCATTATGTGACGCCGAGGCCGACGCTGCTGCAGTCGATCAAGGCGATCAAGGAGGAGCTACGGGCGCGTCTCGACGAATTATATCGTTCGGCGCGTCTCGTCGAGGCGCAGCGGCTCGAACAGCGCACCCGCTTCGATCTCGAAATGATGGAGGCGACGGGCTCCTGCGCCGGCGTCGAGAATTATTCGCGCTATCTCACCGGCAGAAAGCCCGGCGAGCCGCCGCCGACTCTGTTCGAATATCTGCCCGACAATGCGCTGGTCTTCGCCGACGAGAGCCATGTGTCGATCCCGCAGATCGGCGCCATGTATAAGGGCGACTTCCGCCGCAAGGCGACGCTGGCGGAATATGGCTTCCGCCTGCCCTCCTGCATGGACAATCGGCCGCTGCGCTTCGAGGAATGGGACGCGATGCGGCCGCAGACGGTGGCGGTTTCGGCGACGCCGGGAAGCTGGGAGCTCAATCAAACCGGCGGCGTCTTCGTCGAACAGGTCATCCGTCCAACCGGGTTGATCGATCCGCAGGTCGAGGTGCGGCCGGCACGCGCCCAGGTCGACGATCTACTCGACGAGGCGCGGGCGACGGCGCAGATCGGCTATCGCTCGCTGGTCACCGTGCTGACCAAGCGCATGGCCGAAGATTTGACCGAATATCTGCACGAGAACGGCGTGCGCGTGCGCTACATGCATTCCGACATCGATACGATCGAGCGAATCGAGATCATCCGCGATCTTCGGCTCGGCGCCTTCGACGTGCTGGTCGGCATCAATCTGTTGCGCGAAGGCCTGGATATTCCCGAATGTGGCCTCGTCGCCATTCTCGACGCCGACAAGGAGGGCTTTTTGCGTTCGGAGACATCGCTGGTGCAGACGATCGGCCGCGCTGCGCGCAACGTCGACGGCCGCGTGATTTTATACGCCGACCAGATCACCGGCTCGATGAAGCGGGCGATGGACGAGACCAATCGCCGTCGCGCCAAGCAGGAGGCCTATAATCGCGAGAACGGCATCACGCCGACGTCGATCAAGCGCGGCATCGCCGACATTCTCGGCTCGGTCGCCGAGCAGGATCATGTGACCATCGACACCGGCTATGACATAGCGCCCGGCCATAATCTCGCGGCGACCATCGCCGATCTCGAAAAGCGCATGAAGGAAGCCGCCGCCGATCTCGCCTTCGAGGAGGCGGCGCGGCTGCGCGACGAGATCCAAAGATTGCAACGCGCGGAGTTGCTCGGCGAGGCGAGTCCGATGTTGCGAATCTCCCTCTCCCGCAAAGCGGGGGAGGGTCGGGGAGGGGGTCTTCCCGGCACCCGCGCGCGAAAACCGACCGACGCCGACATGGGGCCGCATAATTTCGGCGGCGGCGAAGCCCGGCCCGTCGGGCGCGCGCCGCCGCAGCGTCCGGTGGGGCGCTCGTCAGGCGGCAAGCCGGGCACGCGCACGGTGAAAGGCAAGCCGAAGTAGCCCTATTGAGTCTGACTGCGGCGCCCGCCAAACTACGCCGAAGTTGGTTGAGCTTATCGGATTTACACTTAATCGGCGTTGTGTGACTATCGCCGAGGTTGGCGCCGTTAGCGAATATTGCTGCGTTTGGGCGAGCTGCATAGATGCGCGCCGCAAATTTTGGAAGGAGTATTTCAGATGGCGAAGCGAAGTGCCGCACATTCTGCACTCAGCGTTTCGGGGCAAGAAAACGTTTTTGCGCCGCGCAAGCCCGATGACGCGGCGCGCATTTCCAAGCCCGAAGTTCATATATTCGGAAATGGCTTTGTCTGCGACACTGATACGCGTGGACATTCGCGTCCGAACGGACGGACGCTGGCCGAACTCGTGGTCGATGCTTCGGAAGGTTTCGTTCCGCTCTGGGCCAAGGACGTCACGCTGCGCTGGAGATTCCAGGAGCGCTCGTTGAATTTTTTCCAGGATCCGGCAGGCGCCAAGGCCGCCATCCGGAAACTCTTAGGCGAGGCGATCCTCGCATGGGGCGATGCAGCGCCTGTCAAATTCTCGCAGCGCAGCGACGCCTGGGATTTCGAGATCGTCGTCAGGGACGGGGATCGTTGCAGTGTGGACGGTTGCGTGCTGGCCAGCGCCTTCTTTCCCGACGCGGGGCGTCACGAGTTGCGTATCTACCCCAAGATGTTTTCGCTAAGCCGGGAGGAGCAGGTCGAGACGATCGTGCACGAACTCGGCCATGTCTTCGGCTTGCGGCACTTTTTCGCGAATATCTCGGAAAAAGACTGGCCAGCGCAGATTTTTGGCGTGCACAGCGCCTTCAGCATTATGAATTACGGCAACAAGAGCATGCTAACAGCCGACGACAGGAAGGATTTGAAAACGCTGTATCAGGCCGTGTGGAGCGGCCAGCTTGACAAAATCAACGGCACGCCTGTGCGGCTCGTTAAGCCATTCAGCGCATCGGGCTCGGCATAGATGAAGCATTCAGCAAGAGCGGGACGAAGCAATATTCGCAGCTCTACGATTTATCGTCATCGTCGCCCTATAATCTGCATCGACTCGCGCAGAAAGGCTCCGCGCAACGATGCGCCGCGCTAGAGGCGCCGGACCGCGCAGCGCTAAAGGGAAAAATCACTCGAAAATAGCCATAGCGGTAGGGGGAAGGCGCTCTTGCGCAGGCGTCTTTTTTGGGGCACGCGGGTCGGGCGTCCCCAACTCCCCGGTTCACAAATCCTTCGTTCTCGATTAGGGTCCGCGCCCAAGTCCGCTCCCCGGCCGGGGCAGCGGGTTTTTCGCTTTTTTCGCGCTATCTAAGCCGCGCGGCGACGTTGCGGCGGCAAGCGCCTTACAAGGAACCACATGGCCAAGGAAGAACTGCTCGAATTTCCCGGCGTCGTCACCGAACTGCTGCCGAGCGCGATGTTTCGCGTCAAGCTTGAAAACGATCACGAAATCATCGCCCACACCGCCGGCAAAATGCGCAAGAACCGCATTCGGGTGCTGGAGGGCGACAAGGTGCTGGTCGAAATGACCCCCTATGATTTGACCAAAGGCCGTATAACATATCGATTCAGGTAATTTCCTTTCGGCGGAGCGACCGTCTTGACAGCCCATCCTCCTAGCGCCCGTCCCAAGCTCATTCTCGCCTCCGCTTCGCCCAGGCGCCTCGCGCTGTTGCAGCAGGCCGGACTCGACGCCGACGCGCTGCTGCCCGCCGACATCGACGAGACCCCGCATCGCGGAGAATCGCCGCGCGCCTACGCCACCCGAATCGCCAGCGAGAAGGCGGCGGCCGCCGCCAAGCTGAGGGCGACGCGGCCGGAGCTGAAAAACTCCTTCCTGATCGCCGCCGACACCGTCGTCGCCGTCGGCCGGCGCATCCTGCCCAAGGCCGAGACGCGGGAGGAGGCGGACGAGTGCCTGCAACTGCTGTCCGGACGCCAGCACCGGGTCTATTCGGCGGTGAGCCTGATCACCCCGCGCGGCTTCGAGCGTAGGAGACTGGTCGAAGCGCGGCTGCGCTTCAAGCGGCTCGGCTCGACGGAGATCGAAGCCTATCTTTCGACCGGCGAGTGGCGCGGCAAGGCCGGCGCCTACGCCATCCAGGGACGCGCCGGCGTGTTTCTGGTGAAGATCGTCGGGTCCTACACGGCGGTGGTCGGCCTGCCGCTCTATGAGACCGTGTCGCTGCTCGCGGGAGAGGGATATCCGGTGCTCGCGCCATGGTTTGCGATGGCGTGAGGTTCAAGCCCCGGTATAGCGCCGCGAGAATCGCGCCCCGAGCCGGGTGAGAATTTCATAGCCGATGGTGCCGGCGCGCGCCGCTGCGTCTTCGATGCAAATCTGGTCGCCGAGCAGTTCGACCCATGCGCCGCGCTGCGCCGCGTCTCGGGGCGCATCGGAGACATCGAGCACGACATAGTCCATCGACACGCGGCCGATGAAGGGGCAGCGGACGCCCCCGACCAGCGCTTCTCCGGCCGGCTTGCCGTCGCAGCCGGTAGCGCCGACCGGCACGCCGTCGGCATAGCCGACCCCGATCGTGGCGATGTGCGTGCGCTTAGGCGCCGTCCAAAGCGCGTCATAGCCCACGCAGGCGCCGGGCTCGATTTCGCGCATCGAAAGGATGCGCGCCTCGAGCCGCGCGACCGGGCGCACCGGGCATTCCGCGTAGGGCGTCGGATTGCCGCCGTAGAGCGCGTAGCCCGGCCGAATGAGATCGAAATGCGGACGCTGCGGCAGGAAGACGGCGGAAGAATTCGACATCGACGCCGGAATGTCGGCGAAGCACGCGCGGGCGTCGAGGAACGCCTCGATCTGGCGGCCGTTGCGGGGTTCGTCGCGCAACTGCGAACTGACGAAATGGCTCATCACCAGGGTCGGGGTGAGCTGCCGCGCGCGTTCGGCCGCCTGCGCCGCCTCAGGGATCGGAACGCCGAAACGATTCATGCCTGTGTCGAAATGGATCGCGGCTTTGGGCTTGTGCCCGGTCGTCGCCCATTCCTCGATTTCGCCGAGGGATCCCAAGGCGGGAACGAGATCGGCGGCCACGAGGCGCCGCGCCGCGCCGGGAACGAGGCCGTCCAGCACATAGATGGTCGCGTCGGGCGCAACCGCCCGCGCCGCTTCGCCTTCAACGACATTGGCGACGAAAAAAGTTCGGCAGCCGGCCGAAAGCAGCGCGCGCATCGCCGGCGCAAGCCCCAGCCCATAGGCGTCGGCCTTCACCACCGCGCCGCATTCCGCGCCGTCAGCGAGGCGGGCCATCGTCCGCCAATTATCGGCGAGTGCGGAGAGATCGACGGTCAGCATGCCGGTTTCCGCCGGGTCCGAAGTCTCGGTCCGGGGCCGCAGGCGCACGGCGGGTTCGATAATTCCCATCTCGACCATCAGTCTAGACCGCAAAAGGCGGCGTCCAGATGGCGGGCAGCATTATAGGCCTATTCCGGCAGTAAGCGTTCGAATTTCGCGCGCACCTGCGGGGGGAGGCGGCGGGCGCGGCCGGCTTCGACGCATACGATCCTCACCTTTGCGCGCACCAGCAGCTCCGCCTGCCGCGAGACCCGCTGCTCCAGCGTCAGCGAGGCGCCGCCGAGTTCAAGCGTCTCGGTTTCGACGGTCAGCAAATCGTCCATCGTCGCCGGCTTTTGAAAGTCGAGATCCATCGACCGAACGACAAAGAAAATCGGCGCGCCGGCCACACCCTCCAGCAGCGCTTTCTGGTCCAGCCCGAGCGCGCGCAGCATTTCCGTGCGCGCCCGCTCCATGAAGCGCAGATAAGAGGCGTGATAGACGAGGCCCGAAAAATCAGTGTCCTCATAATAGACGCGAATGGAGAGGCGCTGACAAGGTTCGATTGTCTTCATCTGATTCGGCTGGCCGGACGGTCTGAGTTTTGCGATGAGGGGCTTGAACGCCGCCGTTCTTGATACTGACCGCAATCGTCGCATTTACTAAGATACGCTGTCGCGGGCGGCGGAGAGCTCGCGCGAAGCGCGTCGCAACCATAGCTGAGGAGCTTCCCGATGTCTTTCCAGATTGGCGACACGGCGCCGGATTTCGACGCCGTCACCACGCAGGGACCTATCAAATTCCACGATTGGATCGGCGATTCCTGGTGCATTCTGTTCTCGCATCCCAAGGACTTCACGCCGGTCTGCACGACCGAGCTCGGCTACATGGCCAAACTCGAACCGGAATTTAGGCGGCGCAACGTTAAGGTCATCGGCCTCAGCGTCGACCCGGTCGACAATCATGCAAAATGGGCGGTCGACATCGAGGAAACTCAGGGCGCGAAGCCAACATATCCGATGATCGGCGATCCCGACCTGCGCATCTCGAAACTTTATGGGATGCTGCCGGCGGCCGCGTCGGGCGACGCCAGCGTCAGGACGCCGGCCGACAATCAGACCGTGCGCAATGTCTTCGTCATAGGCCCCGACAAAAAGATCAAGCTCATCATCGTCTACCCGATGACCACGGGGCGCAACTTCGACGAAGTGCTTCGCGTCATCGATTCGCTGCAGCTGACCGCTAAACATAAGGTGGCGACGCCGGTGAATTGGCGGCCGGGCGACGACGTCATCATCGCCGGTTCGGTCTCCGACGAAGACGCGAAGAAAATCTATCCGGACGGCTGGAACGCCCCGCGGCCCTATCTTCGCATCGTTACGCAGCCGAAGTGATTTGCGCGCAGGGAGCGCGCCATGATCTTCAGACAACTGTTCGATAGCGTGTCAAGCACTTACAGTTATCTCCTCGCCGGCGGCCGCGGCGGGGAGGCGCTGATTATCGATCCGGTGCTCGACAAAATTGACCGCTATCTGCAGCTGATGCGCGAGCTCGATGTTCGGCTGGTCAAGGCTGTCGACACGCACACGCATGCCGATCACATCACCGGATTGGGCGCGCTCCGGGACCGCACCCATTGCGTTACAGTCATGGGCGAGCGCAGCAACGCCGACGTGGTCTCGATGCGCGTTTACGAGGGCGACCGCATTCGCATTCCGGGCGTCGAGCTCGATGTCCTCTATACGCCGGGTCACACGGACGATTCCTACAGCTTTGTGATGGCCGACAGGGTTTTTACCGGCGATACGCTGTTGATCCGCGGCACGGGCCGCACCGATTTTCAGAACGGCGACGCGCGCGCGCAATATGACTCGATTTTCGGCAAATTGTTGAAGCTTCCGGACGCGACGCTTGTCTATCCCGCGCATGATTACAAGGGCGATACGGTCAGCACGATCGGCGAGGAGCGGGCGTTCAATCCGCGGCTGCAGGTCAAATCCATCGACGAATATGTCGCGCTGATGGACAGTCTGCATTTGCCCAATCCCAAAATGATGGATGTGGCGCTGCCGGCGAACAGACACATTGGCCTGCATCAAGAAGACATTGCACAGCGCGGCTGGGCGTTCACGCCGCAAGAGGCGCTCGGGGCTCTCAGTCAGCCGTCGACCGCTCTCGTCGATCTGCGCGAACCGCGCGAACGCGAGGCCCAGGGCGTTATTCCCGGCTCCCTGCATATGCCGTATGACGAACTTGAGGAGAATATTCGCGAAGGCGGATTGTTGCATGAATTGGCGGTCGCCGCCGGCAAGCGCGTCGTGTTTTATTGCGCCTTCGGCGAGCGTTCGGCGATGGCGGTCGAGGCCGCGCAGGAGGCGGGTTTAACGTCGGCCCGTCATATTCAGGGCGGCCTCGACGCGTGGATGAAGGCCGGCGGTCCGATCACGCGTTAGCGCGGACTGCGCCAAGCCGTGCGCTGAAGCGCGCGGTGAGCTACTCTCCGCTTTCCTCAAACAATCCGAATTGCCCTTGAGGCCTTGCCGGCTCGGCGAGGCCGAGGTGGCGGAAGGCATGCGGCGTCAATAGCCGTCCGCGCGGCGTGCGTTGCAGAAAGCCCTGCTGCAACAGGAACGGCTCGATGATATCTTCGATCGCGTCGCGCGGCTCAGAGAGCGCAGCGGCGATCGTCTCGATGCCGACGGGGCCGCCGCCGAAATTGACGGCGACGAGACTAAGATAGCGCCGGTCCATAATATCGAGTCCGATCGTATCGACCTCTAACAGCGACAGCGCGCGGTCGGCGAGCTTGCGCGTAATCGCGCCCGCGCCGTCGACGATGGCGAAGTCGCGCACGCGCCGCAACAGGCGGCCGGCGATGCGCGGCGTGCCCCTCGAGCGCTGGGCGATTTCCGTTGCGCCAGCGTCCTCCATGCCGATTCCGAGCACGCGCGCGCCACGTTTGACGATCAGCTCCAATTCTTCCGGCGTGTAAAAATTCAATCGGACGGGAATGCCGAAGCGGTCGCGCAGCGGCGTCGTCAAAAGACCCGCGCGCGTCGTCGCGCCGACGAGGGTGAATTTCGCAAGATCGATCTTCACCGAACGCGCCGCCGGCCCTTCGCCGATGATGAGGTCGAGCTGGAAATCCTCCATCGCGGGATAGAGGATTTCCTCCACCGCCGGATTCAGGCGATGAATTTCGTCGATGAACAATACGTCGCGCGGTTCGAGATTGGTGAGCTGCGCCGCAAGGTCGCCGGCCTTGGCGATGACCGGGCCTGAGGTCGAACGGAAATTGACGCCAAGCTCGCGCGCGACGATCTGCGCCAGAGTCGTCTTGCCCAATCCCGGCGGGCCGACGAGCAGCACATGGTCGAGCGCCTCGCCGCGCGTCTTCGCCGCCCCGATGAACACCTTGAGATTGGCGCGCGCCGCCTCCTGGCCGGTGAAATCGGCAAGCGACAGCGGACGCATCGACGCGTCGGCGTCGTCGTCGCGCCGCTCGGGGCTGATAAGGCGCGCGGGCGTGGTCAAGGCGTGTCGATCAGGTAGAAGTGCCTCCACCCTCCCCTTGAGGGGGAGGGTCGGACTGCGAAGCAGGCCGGGGTGGGGTGTTGACCCGAGGCTCGGGTGTCACCCCCTCCCGGCGACCATCGGTCGCCGACCTCCCCCCCCGAGGGGGAGGTGTATCGCGCTATCGACATTGTTCGCCCTTTCGCTTCCGATTGCCGCTGATGGTCAAAGGCGCTCCGGAACGGCATTGAAATTCGGCCGGCGCGCTGTGCTAAGATGCGGCAAACGGAGCCGCGCCGTGAATCGCCCGTCCTCGCAATATGAGTATATGTCCCTCGACGATTTCGAGGAACTTCTCCCCGACAAGCCCGCCGACGAGAAATGGGAGCTGATCGGCGGCCGGGTCGTGCGCATGATGGTCGGAGCGCGCTGGGAGCACAACCGCATCTGCCAGAATGTCTCGACGGCATTGATGAACGACTTCCGCCGCCGCGGCTCGGATTGCCGGCCGTTTCAGGAGACGTTCTGGCTCAAGGAGCGCTTGCTCGATCTCGCCTGCTTTCCCGACGTAATGGTGCGTTGCGGCCCGTTGCCGCCTGACGCGACCTCAATCGATGATCCGATCGTCCTGATCGAGGTCGTCTCGAAAGGCTCGGCGCAGCGCGACCGCTGGGAGAAATGGGGACTTTATCAAAGGCTACCCTCGCTTCAGCATTATCTGCTGATCGAACGCGATCATCTCGCCGTCGACGTCATCGACCGCGTCGAGGGCGGCTTCTTCGAGCGCCCGAGACTCGCGTCGTTGGGCGACACGCTTCGCCTGCCGGCGATAGAATTCGAGATGAGCCTCGCCGAAATCTACCGCGACGTGATCGCCGCCTGATCGCTGCAGCGTGATCGATTCCAAAAGTTTAGAGAGCGCTTTACGCGAAAAACGGGTTCCCACTTTTTCGCGAGCCGCGCTCTAACGCGCGAGTTCGCGCAGCCCCTGTCGAATCAGCGCGCCGGCTTCGGCGCCTTCGCCAAGCTGCTTGAGGCTCTCGGCGACCGCCGCCGCCGCCTGCGGGCGTCCGTAGCCGAGATTGACCAAAGCTGAAATCGCATCGCGCGCCGCCGACGGCGCGCCTTCGCTCTCTTCGCCGGAGAGCCGCGCAAGGGAGGGGTCGACCGCGCCGAAGGCCGGCGCCTTGTCCTTCAGCTCGGCGACGATGCGCGCGGCGAGCTTCGGCCCGACGCCCGGCGCGCGGGCGACCGTCGCCCTGTCCTGCATGGCGATGGCCGAGGCGAGATCATTCGCGGAAAGAATCGACAGGATCGCCAGCGCGACTTTGGCGCCGACGCCCTGCACGCTCTGCAACAGCCGGAACCAGTCGCGCTCGGCTTCGCTCGTAAAGCCGAAGAGGCGGATCGAATCTTCGCGCACCTGCGTTTCGATCGCGAGCGTGGAAGCCTCGCCGACGCGCGGCAGTTTCTGCAGCGTGCGCGTCGAACAATGCACGACATAGCCGACGCCGCTCACGTCGAGAATGACGAAGTCCTCGCCGTAGCTGTCGATGAGGCCCTTGAGCTTGCCGATCATGCGGAAACTCGCAGACGCGCGCCGCGGTGTTGCGCGTGGCAGATCGCGACGGCAAGCGCGTCGGCGGCGTCGGCGCTCGTCAACGCGCTCGCCGGCAGCAGCACCCGCACCATCATCTGCACCTGCGCCTTGTCGGCGTGGCCGGCGCCGACGACCGTCTTCTTGACGAGATTGGCGGCGTATTCGGCGATGACGAGGCCGGCAAGGGCGGGGGCGGTCAGCGCCACCCCGCGCGCCTGTCCGAGCTTTAGGGCCGACTGCGGATCGCGATTGACGAAGGTCTCCTCGATCGCCGCCTCATGCGGCGCGTGATCGGCGATGACGCCCATCAGCCCCTCGTGCAATTGGCGCAGCCGCTCGCCCATGTTGAGGCGCGCATCGGAGCGCACGCGCCCGCAGGCGATGAAGGACAGCCGCGAGCCCCGCGCCTCGATGACGCCCCAGCCGGTGTTGCGCAGGCCGGGATCAATGCCGAGGATGCGAATCGGGGCAGGGGTCATTAAGCTATTTGGAGGTGATTACCCTGTGAGCGATAGGGGGCGCCAGCAGCAAAGTTTCACGTCGCAGTTTAGCCGATGTCCGGAGCCTGATATAGATTCCTGCTCAATCGTAAGCCCAGGCGTACATCGTCGGCCCGCCGGTATTGGTGCAGAGAACTTTACGGGTGACTGCGCCAGGGGCGCCGACGGCGGAGCCATATTTTCCGGTGGCGTAGTCGGCTCCATCGGTGACCGTGCTGTAAGCGCCGAGGGTTGCGGCGTTGCAGGTTACTAAAGTGCCGATCGTATATTTGAAAGGAACAATTGTTCCTTGGATCAACACGCCGGCGATTGACGCCGGGTTGGGCGTGAACCAATAATTCGGAAGGGTGTTGTTGTAATCCAGTCGAATGGTTCCGTCGCCAGTGGCGAGGATAACGGCGCCCGTTAAGCCGGCGGAAAGACCGACAACTTGGCCGCCAACGATTGTGTTGTTTGAGCCGGTTGTGATGCCGCGGCCAGTGTTGTGGCCGATGAGCGTGTTGAAACTGCCGCTGGTGACATCGTAACCCGATTCATAGCCCATAACGTTGTTGCCGCCAGCAGTTGTGGCGGAATAGAGAGCATGGTGACCGACGCCGACGTTAAGGCCGCCGCCAGTGACGAGGCTGTAGAGGGACGTGTTGCCGATGGCGATATTGGCAAGCGAGGTCGTGGAATTGAAAAGGGCTTGGTTGCCGACGGCTACGCCGCCTTCGATGTCATTGTAGTTTTGGAGGGCTCCGTAGCCGACTGCTACTGTGGCGTCTGTGTTTGTGGCGGCATGGAGCGCGTAGCCGCCGACCGCGACCGATCGGCGGCCGGTCAGATTGCCAAACATGGCGTTGACGCCAACGGCGACATTTCCGAAGGCGTTGTCGTCGGCGAGGCGGATATTGGCGAGAGCGTTTGCGCCAAAGCCGGCATTCGATGCGCCGAAGACATTCTTGCCGAGGGAGGGTGCAATAACGCCCCCGGGGCCAGTAAGGATTCCGAAAGTCGCTGCCGGGGCGCTTGGCCAAGCCGCGGAAGATTTGGGGCCGTAGATTCCGCCGGAACTGGTGTCGATGAACCAGGATTTTTCAGAGCCGATGGAATTGGCGGGACGATTGCCGGAGGTATTGCCAAGGAAGGCATTGCCCGGGATTCGGGAAGTTTGGGAAAAGGCTGAGCTAGCAAGAGCTAGCCAAATTGTGAGCGCAAAAAGAATCCGCATTCCGCAGGCTTCATGTTGATGAGGCGAACGGTTCGGTAGCGTCTCAAGCTTCTCGCAATGAGTCGAGCTTAGCTCGCCTCCGCCTTTCCCACCGCCTCCGCCACCGCGTCGAATGCCAGCATGATTGAGGCCGGCGAGGGCGGGGGCGGTGAGCGCCACCCCGCGCGCCTGTCCGAGTTTCAGGGCAGACTGCGGATCGCGATTGACGAAGGTCTCTTCGATCGCCGCTTCATGCGGCGCATGGTCGGCGATGACGCCCATCAGCCCCTCATGCAATTGCCGCAGCCGCTCGCCCATGTTGAGGCGCGCATCGGAGCGCACGCGCCCGCAGGCGATGAAGGACAGCCGCGAGCCCCGCGCCTCGATGATTCCCCAGCCGGTGTTGCGCAGGCCGGGATCGATGCCAAGGATGCGAATCGAGGCAGGGGACATGCGCGAATTTATGCGCAGAGCTGTGCGGGAGGCTAGACGTCAGCTTGCGCCTTGGCTCGCTTCCGCCTTCGTCGCCGCGTCCGCTACCGCGTCAAACGCGAGCATGGTAGAGCCGTGGCGGGCCTTGTAGTCGCGCACCGGCTCGAGGACCGCGAGGTCAGACCATTTGCCCGTCGGCGGCCGCCCATTCTCCTTGAGCATTTTGCGCAGCGCCTCGCGCGCCTCGCGCAGCTCCTGCGGGGTCGAGCCGACGATGTTGCGCGCCATGATCGAGGCCGACGCCTGGCCGAGCGCGCAGGCTTTCAGCTCATGGGCATAGTCGGCGACCTTCCCCTCGCGGAGCTTCAGATCGACGGTGATCGTCGAGCCGCAGAGCTTGGAATAGGCTGAAGCGGTCGCGTCCGGCCGCGGCAGCCGGCCGATGCGCGGGATATTTCCGGCAAGCTCCAGAATGCGTTGATTGTAAATGTTGTTCAGCATCGCCGCCGGCGCGTTTCCAGCCAAGGCCTTACCACCGCCTCGATAGAACTCTATATAGGATTTTGCGCGCCTTCGCGAAAGCGGCGGCGCCGCGCCGGGGCCGCCCGAGACCCCGGCTCGTCTCGAATTCTCGCGTGATCTCGAACTTTCCGGAGAGGGCGACGATTTGAGGGACCGCCTCGCGCCAGGCGCGGGGCATTCGCTGTGACGCGCCTATAACGAGGCGCGCGTCTGACGCATTGGAGGCGCCACATGGACGACGTGGTTAAGACCTTTCCCTTTTCCTCCCTCGAAAACGTTCCAACCCTTGAGCGCCCGACGCGCGAAGAGGCCGAGGCCGCCGTGCGCACGCTGTTGCGCTGGGCGGGAGACGATCCCGACCGCGAAGGGCTGCGCGACACGCCGCGCCGCGTCGCCAAGGCCTATGAGGAATTCTTCAGCGGCTATCGGGAGAGCGCCGACGAGGTCCTGTCCAAGGTCTTCGAGGAGGTCGACGGCTATGACGATCTCGTGCTCGTGCGCGACATTCCCTTCACCTCGCACTGCGAACATCACGTCGTTCCCTTCGTCGGCAAGGCGCATATCGCCTATTATCCGAACGGCGGCGTGGTCGGCCTCTCAAAGCTTG
Organism: Alphaproteobacteria bacterium; assembly: GCA_016869435.1. Taxonomy (GTDB): domain Bacteria; phylum Pseudomonadota; class Alphaproteobacteria; order Rhizobiales; family Beijerinckiaceae; genus Methylocystis. Next base: position 18,211 of record VGEB01000050.1, read on the forward strand.
CCCGGCTCGTCGAGATTTTCGCCCGCCGGCTCCAGACCCAGGAGGCGATGACGGCGCAGATCGCGGCGGCGATCGACGAAGCGCTTTCGCCGCGCGGCGTCGCCGTGATGGTCGAAGCGGAACATATGTGCATGTCGATGCGCGGCGTGATGAAACAGGGATCTTCCACGGTCACCATGCAGTTTGCCGGCGTATTCCGAGACGATCCGGCTCAGCAGGCGCATTTCTACACGCTGCTGCGCGGAGCCGGCTGATGTCGCAGACCGTCAAGGAAGACGTCGAGGAAGGGGTCGTCTTCGCGCCGAAATTCGACGCGCACGGCCTCATCGTGTGCGTCACGACCGAGGCGGCGACGCGCCAGGTGCTGATGGTCGCCTACATGAACCAACTCGCGCTCGAGAAGACGATCGAGACGGGCTTCGCCCATTACTGGTCGCGATCGCGGGGGGAATTGTGGCGCAAGGGCGACACCTCCGGCCAGACCCAGAAGGTTCGGTCCTTGCGCGTCGACTGCGATCAGGACGCCCTGCTGCTCGAGGTTGACGTCGGCGGCGACGGCAAAGCCTGTCATACCGGGAGGAAATCCTGCTTCTATCGGGCGCTCAGGGGCGACGGTGCGCTGGTCTTCTCCGCCGATGGCGCCTAGAGCGCGGCTTCTGACCAAGCAGCTGGCGCCGGCGTTTCGCGCAGCTCGTGCGCCAAGCTCGTGGAATCAATTAATTTATTCGCATGTGCGCGATTGCGTCCGCGCGCGGCGCGATCGAGGCACCGCTATCTGGCGGAAAGTTAACCTGAAAGCCATTTTCGAGGCGCAGCCTGCTCTCCAAATATATCTTGGGCCGATTCAGCGCCGGGGAGAAAGCCGAGCAGGACTGACCGAATGTTATCGCTACGCTCACGCAACCTCCAAAGTAACGGCGCCGAGGCGGGCGCCGCGATGACGGACCAACCCCAAGCTCCACCGACAACTGTGGTCCGCAGGGCGGATACGGAGGCGAAGCGGGAGCGACGCGGCCAGGCGACGATTGGCCTGGCGCTAGGCGCAGGCGCGGCGCGCGGGTGGTCGCATATCGGCGTCCTGCGCGAACTCGTCGCGAATGGCATCTACCCTGACGTGATCGCGGGCACGTCGATCGGCGCGGTTATTGGCGGATGCTACGCCGCGGGCAAGCTCGACGCGATCGAAACCTTTGCGCGATCACTAACCAAGCGGCGCGTCTTCACGCTGATGGACCTTTCCTTTTCCGGCGCCAGCCTGATCACCGGCGAACGGCTACGGTCCGCGCTGGAAAAAGAGCTCGCAGACATGGACATCGAAAAGCTGCCGATCCCTTTCGCGGCCGTGGCGACCGAAGTCGGGACCGGACACGAGGTTTGGCTGCAGCATGGTTCGCTGTCGCTCGCGATCCGCGCGTCCTATGCCTTGCCGGGCATTTTTGAGCCGGTGCGCATTAGCGATCGCTGGCTGTTCGACGGCGCGCTGGTCAATCCCGTGCCGGTCACCGTCTGCCGCGCGCTCGGCGCCGAATATGTCATCGCGGTGAACGTCACCGCCGACACCATGTATCGCGCGCGCGTCATCCGCGACGATCCGACGGCGCAAAAGCGCGCGGCGGAGGCGGGGCCGTTCGCCGAAAGGGCCGACCTCTCCTTCGCGGATCGCTTCCTGCCGCGCTATTTCGACCGTCAGTCGAGCGAAGCGCCGAATGTCGCCACGGCGATGATCGACGCCTTCAACATTATCCAGGACAGAATCCTGCGTTCGCGACTGGCCGGCGACCCGCCGGACGCGACCATCACCGCGCGCATGGAGGAAGTCGGCATGTTCGACTTCCACAAGGCCGAACAGCTCATCCATGTGGGCAGCGAGGCGACGAAGCGGGCGTTGCCAAACATTTTCGCCCACATTCCCCTGCCAACATCCGTCTGATTTTAAGCCTGGGCGATGTATTCGCGCATCGATCGGTGTTCCTCCTCGATGACGCGTATCCGGTATTTCACGACGTCGCCGATCGAGATGAGGCCGACGAGCCGGGTCTCCCGGACCACGGGAATGTGCCGGCGCCGTTCGACCGTCATGACGCGCATCGTGTTCTCCACCGCGTCCTCTTCTCGGGCCGGTTGGGGATTAGGCTGCATGAAGGACGATAGGGGTTGCGTCAGCGCCTCCGGTCCGTCGAGCGCGACCGCCGAAACGATGTCTCTTTCGGCGATCAGACCCATCAGTCGACCGCTGTCGTCGAGAATGACGAGCGCGCCGATCCCGTACTGAATCATCAGCTGAGCCGCCTCTTGCAACGTCGTGCTGGCGCTCGCAGTCACCACCTCGCTTCCTTTCTCTGCGAGTATGTTGGCGATGGTCATCTGGCCCTCCTCTTCGCTCTCGACCGGGCTCCCTAGCCGGCCGAAAGCCATTATCGTGAACTCAAGGCTTGTTGGCCCGCGCGATCGAAGAATTTGAAAAAGAGCAGGCCGAAAAGGAACCCTCCGAGATGCGCTTCCCAGGCGATGGAGCCGGACGCGCCGGCGGCCTGCGGAAATGCGCCAAGAAGCAAGTTCGCCGCTAACCATGCAGCGAGGAAAAACATCGCCTGCCGGTTGAGCGGCAACTGCGACAGCGAAGTGGAACTTGGCGCCTCGTATGGCGCCCGCGGGCTGCGCCTCCCGTCCGCCAGCTGCGCTCCTGGCGTAAATGCGAAACGCACGATTGCCCCCATTGTTCCTGAGATTGCGCCTGACGCGCCAACAATCGGCGTGATTTCATTTGGATGCAGCGCAAGAAAAACCAGTGCGCCAGCGAATGCGCTTGCGGCGAGAAAGAGCAGGTAGCGAGCCGAACCGAATCGGCGTTCGACCGGCGAGCCGAATGCGGCGAGCGCCAGCGCATTGACGATAAGATGCGTCCAATCGCCGTGTAGAAAAGAATAGGTCAGCATGGTCGCGTATTCGGCGCCGCCTTCGACCGTTACCCGCGCCGGGATGAAGGCGAATGTCGTCAACAGCGATTGAGCTAATTCCGAAGGGCCGTAGGCGACGACGAATTGTACAGCCGTCAGCGCGAAGATGAGCGTCTTCGTCGCTGGCGGCAGGTTGAAAATGCGTTCCCGCTGTGCGCTCACGCGCGCTCCTGTTCCTTTATTGCGGGGCGAGGCCCACAGAGCTGCGATGCTAATCTAGCGCAAGCGACCGCGGCGCGCGTCCCGATTTGACGCGCCTG
>VGEB01000051.1 GCA_016869435.1 Alphaproteobacteria bacterium
TGGCGGCGCACCGTCCGAGCGGCTGCGCCTTTGTTTTTTCTCGTTACGGGCGCAGATGCGAATGCGCGCGGCGTCAAGGTGAGCGCTCAGCCGATACCCGATGAAATGTGGGCGTACATGCAGGGAATTGTGGCCGCTTCTTTGGCCGCCGAAGGGTTCAAATTTCGTAAGTCATTGGGAATATTGGTCGGAGTGAGAGGATTCGAACCTCCGACCCCCTCGTCCCGAACGAGGTGCGCTACCAGGCTGCGCTACACTCCGATTGAAAGGGCCGAAAGCCGCTTTCGGGCCGCTTTATAGCCAGAGGCGGATTGCGCCGCAACTGCTTTCAGGCGCGTCAGGAACGCCGCCGCTCAAGCGTGACATAGGCGAAATCAGCTTCGTCTTTCGGCCCGCGCGGCGGCGCTTCGCGCGCGACTTCGCGCCAATCTTGGGGGTCGAGCGCGGGGAAATGCGCGTCGCCGGCGATATCGAGCGCCACCTCCGTCAGTTCGATCACGTCGGTGAGATCGAGAAAGGCGCGATAGATATCCTCGCCGCCGGCGATGATGATTTCGTCGACGCCGAGCAGGGCGGCCAGCCGCCGCGCCGTCGCCAAGGCCTCAGCCGGATTCGCCGCCACATGCGCGCCTTCCGCCCTGAAATGGCGATCGCGGGTGAGGACCACGCTTTCGCGCCCCGGCAGCGGCCGTCCGATCGATTCGAAGGTGCGGCGCCCCATGATCATCGGACGGCCCCAGGTGCGCGCCTTGTAGCGCTTGAGATCGCTCGAGAGCCGCCAGGGCAGGCCGTTGGCGACGCCGATGACGCCATTGCGTCCACGCGCCACGACGGCGACGATCTTGGTCTCCCTCATCGCCTACACCGCGATCGGCGCGGCGATCGCCGGCCAGGAGTCGTAGTTCTCGACGCTCACGTCTTCATATTTGAAATCAAAGAGCGACCGCACGTCACGATTGAGTTGCAACCGGGGCAGGGGCTTTGGCTCGCGGGAGAGCTGAAGGCGCGCCTGTTCGACATGATTGAGATAGAGATGGACGTCGCCGAAGCTGTGGATGAAGTCGCCGGGCGCGCAGCCCGTGACCTGTGCGACCATATGGGTGAGCAGCGCATAGCTCGCGATGTTGAACGGCACGCCAAGAAACACGTCGGCCGAACGCTGATAGAGCTGGCAGGAGAGCCGCTTCTCGCCGCCGACCTCCGCGACATGAAACTGAAACAGGCAGTGGCAGGGCGGCAGCGCCATCCTGTCGACCTGCGCCGGATTCCAGGCCGAGACGATCAGCCGCCGCGAAAAGGGATTGCGCTTGATCTCTTCGACGACATTCGCCAGCTGATCGATTTCGCCGCCGTCGACCGGCCAGCGACGCCATTGCGCGCCATAGACCGGGCCGAGTTCGCCGTCTTCATCGGCCCATTCGTCCCAGATGGTGACGCCATTCTCGCGTAGTGAGTTGACGTTGGTGTCCCCCCTCAGGAACCACAGAAGTTCGTGGATCACCGATTTCAGATGCACGCGCTTGGTCGTCGCCAGCGGAAAGCCTTGTGAAAGGTCGAAGCGCATCTGATGGCCGAACAGCGACAATGTGCCGGTGCCGGTGCGATCGTCCTTGCGCACGCCCTCACTCAGGATTTTGTCGAGAAGGTCGAGGTATTGACGCATTGGTTGCCGGATCAATCTATGCGGGTCGAATATTGCGGCGCTTCTCGATACTCCGTGCACGGCGCCTTAAGCAAAGGGTTCACGTCCACGGATTGACGACCGGCGCGCGCGCCTTCTCGAAATCGCCAGTGTCTCGCGTCGCTACTGTCAGACCGTGAAGAAGCGCCGTAGCGGCGATGATCAGGTCGGGTTGGGAGAAAGTATGTCGCGCCTTGCGCCCTTCTTCGACGAGCAAGCGCCATTTCAACATCACGTCCTCGCTGACCGGCAGCGTTCTTTGTGTAAACAGCGGCCGCACCCTGAGTGTGAGCCAGTCGTGCAAATCCGCGCGACGTACGGGATCAGGAACAAGCTCAATGCCAAAGCGGATTTCCGCAAAACTGACAATGCTGACATAGAGCAGATCGAGCGGCTTCGACGCCAGGAAGGCGACCACTTGTGGATTGGGCCTCGGACGGCGCAATTCGGAAAGCACATTTGTGTCGAGCAGCCAACCGCTCACAATTCGAACTCGCGTACGGGCATCGCTTCCCGTTTGGGCTCTATGTCGATGTCGCGCGAGGGCGACGCCTGCATGGCCGCGATCAACGCTTCGCCAGTGCGCCCTCCTTTGAGCCGATGAAATTCCTCCGCCGATACGACCACCACGGCGTCGCGTCCATGGACGGTCACATGCTGTGGTCCCTCGCTGCGGACGCGCCGCACCAGTTCGCTGAAACGCGCTTTGGCATCCTGAAGGACCCACCGGCCCGAGGCAGCCTCTCCGCGCTTATTAGTTGAAAATCTGGTCATGCCGACTAGCATAATCCGAGTGGGCGCGAGCGCAATATCGACGCGCTTCCTGGGGGCCGATTTCCATGGCCAAGCCTTTGCGCCAATCTGCCGCCGCTCCTATATAAGCGCGGCGAGGGGAGCGTCGCTCTCCGCATTTTGAGGACTAAAGACAATGTCGCGTTTCTTCGCGTTTAAGCGTGGATCGCTGATTTCTCTCGCCCTTGCGGCGCTGCTGGCGCTTGCGCCCGCGATCGCCGAAGCGCGCATGGGCGGTGGCGGCAGCTTCGGCAGCCGCGGCTCGCGGAGCTGGTCCGCGCCTCCGTCGACCCGCACCATGCCGGGAACGGCCTCACCCTTCGAACGCAGCGTCACGCCGCGGCCCGCGCCGGGCATGGCCGGCCCGATGTCGCAGCCAGGCGGGGCCTTTGGCGGCTCTTTCGGCCGCGGTCTGCTCGGCGGCCTCGCCGGCGGCCTGCTCGGCGCCGGGCTTTTCGGCCTGCTCACGGGTAATGGCCTCTTCGGCGGCATGATGGGCTTCGCCTCGGTCATCGGCCTGCTGCTGCAGATCGCGCTGCTCGTCTTCCTGGCGCGGCTCGCCTTCAACTGGTTCGCCCGCCGGAACGCCAATGTGATGGCCGGCGCCGGCTATCGTCCGAGCCCGGGCTTCACGTCGCCTTTCACGGGGCGCGCGCCTTTCGGGGCGGCGGGCTTTGGGTCGGGCGCTTCGCCGGAAGCTGCGATGGCGAAGCCGATCAGGCTCGCGTCGGACGACTTCAACGCCTTCGAGCGCCTGCTCGGCGAAACTCAGTCAGCTTACAGCCGCGAGGACGTCGGCGCGCTGCGCGGCATGTCCACGCCGGAAATGGCCTCCTATTTCGACGAAGAGCTGGAGGACAATCGGCGCAAGGGGGTGCTGAACCGTGTATCCGGCGTGAAGCTGCTGCAGGGCGATCTGTCGGAGGCATGGCGGGAAGGGGTGGACGAATACGCCACCGTCGCCATGCGCTTTGCGCTCAACGACGAGTTGCTGGATCGAGCCACCGGCAAGCCGGCGCCGGGCTCGCCCGGCGAGACGCAGACCACCGAAGCCTGGACCTTCCGTCGCCCCGCTGGCGCCGATGCTCGGGAATGGAAGCTCTCGGCGATCCAACAGGCGGCGTAAGCTCCGCACTTACTGGAATTTTGGCCCCTCCCCGAAACGGAGGGGCCTTTCGTGCGGGCAGGATAGAAGGTTGAAGCGCGCGCCGGGCATGGCGAACGACCTTTCGGCGCTGCCGATCGACGATGCGCTGCCGGCGATCCGGAAAGCGCTCGCGGCGTCCACCAATCTCGTCATCGTCGCGCCTCCGGGCGCCGGCAAGACCACCCGCGTTCCGCTCGAACTGCTCGACGCCGACTGGGCCAAGGGCGGCAAGCTTATCCTGCTGGAGCCGCGACGGCTCGCCGCACGCGCGGCGGCGAGCCGCATGGCGGCGACGCTCGGCGAGAGCGTCGGCGAAACGATCGGCATGCGCATGCGCCTCGAGTCGAAAGTCTCAGCGCGAACGCGCGTTGAGGTCGTCACCGAAGGCGTCTTCGCGCGGATGATTCTCGACGATCCGGCGCTGGATGGCGTCGCCGGGGTGCTCTTCGACGAATATCACGAACGCTCGCTCGACGCCGATCTCGGCCTGGCGCTGGCGCTCGACGCTCAGGCGGGGCTGCGCGAAGATTTGCGGCTCATTGCCATGTCGGCGACTCTCGACGGCGCGCGGGTCGGCGCCCTGATGGGCGCGCAAACCATCGAAAGCGCGGGGCGCGCCTTCGACGTCGAGACGCGCTATCTCGGCCGCGACGCCAATGCGCGCATTGAAGACGCGATGACGCGCGCGATCCTTCGAGCGCTGCGCGAAGAATCGGGCTCGATTCTCGCTTTTCTGCCGGGGCAGGGCGAAATCATGCGCGTCGCGTCGCGCCTCGCCGAGTCCCGCTTGCCCGATGATGTCGATGTCGCGCCGCTTTATGGCGCGCTCGATCGCGGCGAGCAGGACCTGGCAATTATGCCGGCCCCGCGCGGCCGTCGAAAGATCGTGCTCGCCACATCGATTGCGGAAACCTCGCTCACTATCGAAGGCGTGCGTATCGTCGTCGACAGCGGCCTCGCGCGCGTGCAGCGCTTCGAGCCTGATCTCGGATTGTCGCGTCTCGAAACGGTGCGAGCCGCGCGCGCCAGCGTCGATCAGCGCCGCGGCCGCGCCGGCCGCACCGAGCCTGGGGTCTGCTATCGCCTGTGGGACGAGCCGCAGACCGCGGCGTTGCCGGCCTTCGCCGCGCCCGAAATTCTCGACGCCGATCTCTCCGGACTGGCGCTCGATCTCGCCGCCTGGGGGGTGAGCGATCCCGGACGACTCGAATGGCTTGATCCGCCGCCGGCGCCCGCCTGGAAAGAGGCGGTCGCGCTCGACCGCGAACTCGGCGCGCTCGACGATGACGGTAGGCTGACGGAGATGGGCCGCGCGATGCGCCGGCTGCCGATTGCGCCGCGGCTGGCGCGAATGGTGGTCGAGGCGGCGAGCGTGGGCGAGGCCAGGCGCGCCACCGAACTCGCCATGCTGCTTTCCGAGCGCGGGCTCGGCGGCGCCGACGCGGACCTATCGCACCGCCTTGAGCGCCTGCATGGCGAGAAGTCGAAGCGCGCAGGCGACGCGCTGCGCCTTGCCGCGCAATGGGCGAAGCTGGCGGAGGGCGCAATGCCCCTGCAATCCTCCTCCGCTTCCGCAGCAGGGACAGGGAGGGGGGAGTTGTCCGACGGCGCGCTGATCGCGCTCGCTTTTCCCGATCGCATCGCCAAATCGCGCGGCGCGCGCGGCGAGTTCCTGATGGCGAACGGCCGCGCCGCGACCGTGCCCCTAGAAGACCCGATGTCGCGCGCGCCCTTTCTTGCGGTCGCTGAAATCACTGGACGGGCAGCGCAGGCGCGCATTCTCGCGGCTTGCGCGCTCACCGCCGAGGAGATCGAGGCGATCGCCGCCGACCGCATCGAGACTCGCGACGAAACCGCTTTCGACGCTGCGAGCGCCAGCCTTCGGCGGCGCGCTTTCCGGCGTCTCGGCGCGATACGGCTTTCCGAGCGCAATCTGGCGATCGAGGCGTCGGAGCAAAACGCGCGAATGCTCGCGCGCGGCGTCGCGGGCCTGGGCTTGGCGCGGCTGCCGTGGACCAAGGCGCAGACGCAGCGGCGCGACCGCGTCGCCTTTCTGCGCCGCGCCGAGGGCGACGAATGGCCGGATGTTTCCGACGCCGCTCTGACGGCGAGCGCCGAAGACTGGCTCGCGCCTTTCATCGTTGGGCGCACATCGCTTGCGGAAATAACGGCCGACGATCTCGAAGCGGCGCTCGCTCAGCTTCTCCCATATGATTTGTCACGCAGGCTCGACGCCGAGGCGCCGGCCTTTTTCGAAACGCCGGCCGGAGCGCGTCATGCGCTGGACTACTCAACGGAGAATGGGCCCATCCTGGCGGTGCGCGTGCAGGAGCTTTATGGCCTCTCAAGCCACCCGACGCTTGCGCGCGGTCGCGCGCCGCTCACCCTCGAACTGCTGTCGCCGGCGCATCGGCCTATCCAGACGACGCGCGATCTGCCGAGCTTCTGGAAGGGCTCGTGGAACGAGGTGAAGAAGGAGATGAGAGGGCGCTACCCGCGCCATCTCTGGCCGGACGATCCGGCGGCCGCGCAGCCGACGACCCGCGCCAAGCCGCGGGGCGCCTGAGCGCCATCCAGGACGAAGCACGATCCATTTATCGAGCGCGCCTTTCGATCAAGGCGCGCTGCTCGCGGTCGTCGCAGGCGCTTCCGCGCGCGGGAGTCGCTCAATCGTGACGGCCGCCGTGCCGGTGTTGTTCGCGTAAAAAATCTGCGCGCGTCCGGGCCATGCGATGTGCACAGCGTCATTCAAAAAAAGGAACAGCTCGCCGGCGTCGCGCGCGATGAATTCGGACACGAATGTCGTGCGTGGAAGCGGAGAGCTGCAGTTACGGCCATCGAAAACGGAGTTGTGTTCTTGCCAAGCGCGCGTCGCCGTAACGAGCTCGCTAATAGGCAAGGGGTCGTATGCTGACATTCCCATGTCTTCCCGGCATGAGGCAGCTTTCGGCGTCAACTTGCAGAACTCTCTATGTTCGCGCGTCTCAGTATATCGGATCGGCAGGCGCGTGCAGCGCCGGCCGCGCGAGGTCAGAGCGCCGCCGCCATCGACGGGAATTAGCGGCCATTCGACCTCGCCGCTCGCGCCAATGCGCGCGATCGGATGGAACCAAGCGGCGGAAGGCCAGCGGCGGAGGACGGTCGCCGCCGAAAGGGCAACGCCGGAGCTGTCAAACCCATAAGGATCGGTCATGATCAATTGATCAAGCCAGGGCGCGTCACCCTTCGCCGGATCAACCCTGATCGTCAGCCGGTAGGCGGCGCCGCGTTCAAGCATCCAGCCGCTCGCCCAACATGGATCATTCGTCTTAAACGTTTTCTGATAGGCGCTCTGGCCGGGCCATTGCGCCCCATCGGTCGCCTTGCATACGGAGCCTCTCCCAACGAGATAATTGAACCCCGCGCGGTTAGCGAGAATTAGCGTAGGCGCGACAATGAAGGCGAGCGTATAAGCGAATGGCAAGATTGGACGTGTGACCGCGATCAATGCGCGCCGTGCGGGGCTGTTGCGCAGCCAGCGCACCAAGCGCGACAGCGGTCCCGGCGCAACCCCCTCGACTAATCTGTTCTGTTCGCCCTGCACGTTCCATGCGCGTCTGGCGTGATACTGAATGGTGTCTTGGTATTTGTCGTTCAGAGCGCTCAGACCAAAATAGCCGAGGAGCAACACGATGACGAAAAGCGGGTGACGTATCGCAGCCTGCACATGCGCGCTCAGCCATGCTGGCGTGAGCGATAAGATTGCATCGCCTAATCCTTTGAAGACGTTCGCAAGCGCTTCGAGAATGGATCGAAGCCACGGCACAAAATTGAGGTCGGGCGCAAGCGCGGCGACGAAGTTTGGAGTCAGACCGCCTATCCAGTCGATAACGCCATCCGCGATAGGCAATAGAAGAACGATGAGGAACAGGCCGAAGAAAAAGAAATAGAGAATTCGTTTCAGCCACACGTAATCGCGTGCAATCTCCATTTGGTTTTCAATGGGAGCATCGAGCTGGCTCAACGTCGCTTTGGCATGCTCCATCCGCTCCTCTAATTTTGAGCGTAAGAAGGCAGGAACGCTGGCTTGGTCGGCGGGCGTTACAGGTTCATATCCCCGTCCGGTCTTAGGCTTCGCCAGGGAACCATCGGGCATAGCCACTTCTGCTTCGTCTTTTTTAGTTTTGGCCGCGCCTAACGCGATTGGAGCATAGTCATCGTGGCCCTTGACGAGCCGCTCGACAACGGTGTGATGAATGGTTGGCTGGAAATAGGCATTGCCGACAGCGTCTTTTTTCGTGACCGTGCGCGGGTCGTAACGATAGAGGATCGCAAGGCCGGAACGTGAGTCATGGAGCGGTCCGAAGGGCGTCGCAATCGAGAGGAATTCTTCCAGTACGCCGTCCCGAAAAAAAAGTTCGCGACCCGAGTCGCCACTAGCCGACTTCATCGCTTCTTTAAGCATCCAGACGAGCGGAACATGCGCGGTCGCATCGTCTGGGTAGCCGCCGCCGACATCCGAATGGACGCCAGCGAACCAGACTTCCTCCACGCGTTTGAGCTTGCTCGGATCATCCTCCGCTATATCTTCCTGGTGCAGCGAAACGCGGATCGGATGAAAGGTGCGGCGCTCGTCGTCGAGGCTCAAGGCCTGACGAACGCACTGGACATTTTTCCAAATCGAATGATCGCCGCCGAAGCTGATCGGCCAAACGAGTCGATGCACTCCTTCGCGCATTTCTTCGATCGGCACGCCATATGCCTCGACCGTGTCAAACAGACCGAGAAAGTCGATCTTGATCTCTTTTGGATTTCGTTCCGGGGCGGCAGCGGCGCGAATATGCTTATAGTCTGGCTGGCGGAAGAGCTTTCGCCAGACCCAGAGCGCAGCGTCGCGGATGCGCCTGGCGCCGAGCTTTACCCAAATATTCTTGTTCCGCGAGCGATCCTTGGCGCAATAGGCGCGCCATGCTGACATGGAGTTGCGCACCATCTCCCGATGAGACACGCGTTGCCCCCGAAATTCGACGGGCAACAATCCTTGCTGATGAATCAAGTCGATCAGCGTTCGAATCGTGAAGGCGCCTCGGCTGAAGCCGAACATATAGATCGCCGCGCCCGGCTCCCAGTTCCACGACAGAAAGCGATAAAGCTTGCGCACGTTCGACGGCACGCCCAATCCTGTGGCGCCGTCGAGCATCGCGAGCGGCTTGAAGCCCTGGGTGCCGACGCCAGGAATGTAATAGACGACCTGATCGTCGCGAGAGAGATCAAGGGCCTTGGTGATACGGCAGATATTTGAGACCTGAACGAGCAGTCCATTTCCGGTGCCGTCCGCGAGGATGACAATTTTCTTAGGCATAGCGAAACCTCGAAATGAAAAAAAAGTAAAATGTCCTGACAGCATAAAATCTTATGAGCGCTCGTCGCCCTCTGCAAGCCTAAATTGTACCGCCGCCCGGCTCCAATTTGGCGCGGCGCGGATTTTCGCTTATGCCAAGGTGGCAATGGCGGCCAAGGCGACGCTCGCCCAAGCGAAGGACCGTTGATGTTTCCCAAGCCCGTAACGAATTTGCGCCCGAATACATTCGAATATGAAGAGGCGCCGCTCATCAAGTCGACCGGCTTTCGCGAATATGACGCGCGTTGGCTGTTCGGCGCCGAGCTCAATCTGATGGGCGTGCAGGCGCTCGGCATGGGCCTTGGCGCGTTGCTGCGCGAAATGGGCGTCGCGCCCGAGATCGTCGTTGGCCACGATTACCGCAGCTATTCCTCGTCGATCAAACTGGCGCTGGTGAGCGGGCTCATGGCCGCCGGCGTGCGCGTGCGCGACATCGGTCTCGCTCTGTCGCCCATGGCCTATTTCGCGCAGTTCGATCTCGATGTCGCGGCGGTGGCGATGGTGACGGCGTCGCACAACGACAATGGCTGGACGGGCGTGAAAATGGGCGCGCGGCGGCCGGTGACCTTCGGGCCCGAGGAAATGGGCCGTCTGAAGGACATCGTTCTCGCCGGCGAATTTCACGAGGCTGAAGGCGGCTCTTATCGCTACATCGAAAATTTCGGCGCGCGCTACATCGACGATCTCACCCGTCGGCCGCCATTCGCCCGCAAGATGAAGGTCGTCGCCGCCTGCGGCAATGGCACCGCCGGCGCCTTCGCGCCGCAGATGCTGGAGCGCCTGGGCTGCGAAGTCGTTCCGCTCGACGTGACGCCGGACTACACCTTCCCGCGCTACAATCCCAACCCCGAAGATTTGCATATGTTGCACGCCATCGCCGACAAGGTGCGCGAGACGGGCGCCTGCGTCGGCCTCGGCTTCGATGGCGATGGCGATCGCTGCGGCGTCGTCGACAACAACGGCGAGGAAATTTTCGCCGACAAGATCGGCGTCATGCTGGCGCGCGATCTGTCGAAGGTTCACGCCAACGCGTCATTCGTGGTTGATGTGAAATCGACCGGACTTTTCGCGACCGACCCTGAACTCATCGCGCGCGGCGTCGTCACCGAATATTGGAAGACCGGCCATTCCTACATCAAACGCCGCGTCAGCGAACGCAAGGCGCTCGCTGGGTTCGAGAAATCCGGACACTTCTTCTTCAACGAGCCGGTCGGGCGCGGCTATGACGACGGGCTGCTCACCGCCATCCATGTCCTCGAAATGCTCGACCGCAATCCGACGAAGTCGATGGCCGACCTCTATGCCGAACTGCCAAAGACCTGGGGTTCGCCGACAATGTCGCCGCATTGCGACGACGAGAAGAAATATGGCGTCATCGAAAAGGTGACGGCGCGCATCGAGGCGATGCGCGCGCAGGGCGTGCAGATCATCGGTCAGCCGATCCGCGACGTCGTCACCATCAACGGCGTGCGGGTGACGGTCGCCGACGGCACCTGGGGTCTCGTGCGCGCATCGTCCAACAAGCCGGAGCTCGTCGTTGTTGTCGAGAGCCCGGTGTCGCAAGCGCGCATGAAGGAAATGTTTGCGGCGATCGACGCCGTGCTGCGAGAAAATCCCGAGGTCGGCGCCTATAATCAGACGATCTAGTTCGCCGACGCCGTAACGCGAAGTTCGACGCTTCTCGACAAAATGGCGGGGGAGCCGAAAATGGGAGTGATGCAGCGCCCGCTCCTCGCCGATGTCGCGACATTCTTGCGGTTCTATTCGCGCCTTCCGATCGGCATGGGCGCCCATGCGCCGCTCGATTTCGCACGCATGGCGCTGGCGCTGCCGATCGCCGGCGCGGTGATCGGCGCCACGGGCGCCGCGGCTTTAATCTTTGCGTGCATCTGCCATCTGCCTGTGCTCATCTGCGCGCTCGTCGCCATTGCGGGTCTTGCGTTCGCGACAGGCGCCCTGCACGAGGACGGGCTCGCGGATGTCGCTGACGGATTCGGCGGCGGCTCGACCCGAGAGTCGAAGCTCGCGATCATGCGGGACAGCCGGATCGGCGCCTATGGCGTTCTGGCGTTGTGTTTTTCGATCCTGCTGCGCGTCGCCGCGCTCGTGTCGATCCTTGAGCGAAGCGTTACGCTCGCGGCGCTTTCGCTGATCTTTGCCGGCGCCTTGTCGCGCGTCGCCGGATTGGCGCCGATGCTGTGGCTATCGCCGGCGCGCGTTGATGGGCTGGGCGCGACCGTCGCTGCGCCGTCGCGCGAAGCTTGGGGGCGCGCCTGTCTCATCGCCGCAGCGTTCGGCGTTGCGCCGTGGTTCGCCGGGGCGAGCGCGAGCCAGGTCGCCGTCGCAATTATTGCCGCCTTCAGCGTCGCGGCGCTTGTCGCCAAGCTCGCGAAAAGAGAGATCGGCGGCTATACCGGGGATGTGCTCGGCACCGCGCAGCAGCTTGCGGAGATCGCCATTCTGGCGGCGCTGTCGGCGGCATGAGCCGTCATCCCGCTTCGGCGAATTCGGAGTGGCGCGCCATGGCGGCGCGAACTTCGCCAACGGCGCGAAGCAGCGTTTCCGCTCCGGAGCCGGGTTTGACGGCGTCGAGCGCCAGCCGGCGGCGGAATGTCCGCGCGCCCGGCATGCCGGCGAAAAGCCCAAGAAGATGGCGCGTCATCGCGGGGAGCCGTTCGCCCTTTTCGAGCTGTCGCTCGACATAAGGGAGAAATGCGTCGACGGCCTCAAAGAGGTCGGCCGCCGGGGCAGGCTCGCCGAACAATTGCGGATCGACCGCAAGGAGCAGGGCCGGATCATGGTAGGCGGCGCGCCCGATCATTACGCCGTCGACGCATTTGAGCTGTTCCTCAATTTGCGACATGCGGGTCAGCCCGCCGTTGATGGCGATGGGGACATCCGGCAGCGCCCGCTTGAGACGATGCACGAGCGCGTAATCCAAAGGCGGCACGTCTCTGTTCTCTTTCGGCGAGAGCCCCTTGAGCCAGGCCTTTCGCGCATGCACGAAGAGCGCGTCGGCGCCGCTTGCGACGCATTTCTCCGCAAGCGCGAACAGCGCCTGTTCGGGGTCTTGATCGTCGACGCCGATGCGGCATTTCACCGTGACGGGAATGCCGACCACGTCCTTCATCGCCTTGACGCAATCGCCGACGAGCGCAGGTTCGCGAATCAGACAGGCGCCGAACGCGCCGTTCTGCACCCGATCCGACGGGCAGCCGACGTTCAGATTGACTTCCGCATAGCCGAATGTCTCGACCAGCGCCGCTGACTTCGCGAGGGCGGCAGGCTCGGCCCCGCCAAGCTGCAGGGCGACCGGCTGTTCGAACGGGTCGAAGGCCATCAGCCGCCCACGATCGCCGTGGATGACCGCGCCGGTCGTGAGCATCTCGGTGTAAAGGCGGGCGCGGCGCGACAAGAGCCGATGGAAGTATCGGCAGTGTCGATCCGTCCAATCCATCATCGGCGCAACGGCAAATCTAATATCTTGATTTGTCAGCATGTTTTGTTGCGGTCTCAACGGCGCAGGTTGCGTCTTGTGCAGGGCATTCTACCCCTCGATATGACGCTTTCGCTACTTTTCGATCTGTCTGCGCTCACAGGGCGCGGATGATCGCGCAGATGATGGGGCGTAACTCGCGAGGAGGAGCTCGACTGCAACAGAGAAGTTACGGTCTTCAAAAAGTATGAGATTCTGCTTCGCGATTTTAAAAGGAGGACGCCCCAATCGATCCGCTTGAAGCCTGCGCGCCGTTGAAGATGAGTCAGGCGATGGCGCTATCGCTCGGTTCACGCGAGCCCGCATTCCTTTGCAATTTTCTTTAGATCAATTTTTTGGTCGGCTCTGCGTTTTCGCTCCAGGAGTAGCCGAATTCCCATCCCCCGTATGCGATCAATGAAAGCTTCAACAGCTGTGTCGTCGCTCGGTCGGTTGAAAAGCTGGGCGATCTGATTGGTCAAAGCGCTGGCGTGATCAGAGAGCACATTCCGCAATTCGGCGCCCTCTTCGGCTTCAATCACCGCCCCCAGAAAAAATCGCATTCGCTTGGGCGTGAACATGAGCGAGTCGAGCATCCTAAGCGCCTCGTCAATATCCTTCGGAGGAGAATCTTCTCCTTGATGATGCGACGCCTCCAGCACCGCAGCCAATAGATCGGCTTTGCGGGGGAAATAATATGTCAGGTGTGATTGCCTGACGCCGGCGGCCCGCGCGACCTTGGGTTGCGTTAGCCCTTTGATCCCGTTTTTGTTCGCAATTTGGATTGCAGCGTCGAGGATGCGCTGCTGCGTGCCGATCGCGATGTTCATAAGAGTGCTTTCGAGTGCGTTCTCTTGCCGCCGGACCTACGATAGCAAAGTCCCCGCGAGTTTGCTGGAGACAACAACGAAGTTGCCGCGATGTGTCTCAATTGCAACAGCGCCCGAGAATTGAACTGGCAAGCGCCGCAATCCTTGTCCAAGCCATTGCCCCGCCACGTTTGGTAGAGTAACAAGAATCTACTCTCGCTGGGAGCAGGATTGCGGCGCGCGCAGCGCGTCGAGCCGCTCCCTCAAGTTGGGCGGCGGCAATTCGGATGGTCAACCGGCAGACTCATGGACGCTCGCAGAGCCGCAAGATCATTGCGGCGACGCTGCTGTCTCTGCTTGTCCTTCGTGGATTGAGTTTTTTAGGGATTGCCGGCGCATTTTTGGATTCGTCGAGCATAGCGAATCCCATTCTTTCATCTCTCTTTATCGAAGATCACTGCGACCGGGCGAAGGACAAGTCAGATCGCGGAGGGCCGATCCAAGATTGCTCGGATTGCTGTGTCTTGTGTGCGTCCGCGGCGCGCGACTCAATTTTTCCTGACGCTCCAAGTTTCAAGGGAACGGCCCCTCTCCTGGCTGGGAAGAGCATTTCCCCGTCGACGTTTTTTCTAAGTCGACTGGGCTCGGCGAGGCCGCCCGGGTTAATTGCAAATTGGTCGGCGACTTCGCCGCCTCGCATTTCATAGCAAGCGGCCCGGCGTTTTCAGCCTCGCACACGTTCGCTGAACAAGCGAAGCTCAGTCAAATTCAGTCCCCCGCGTCGGACCTGGAGTCGCATAGCCGCAAGCCCGCTCGACGAGAGCGCGGCAAATAGGTGAGTGCGCGCCCTCCGCCTCCATAACAGGAACGATAAGATGCAGCAGAAACATCTCGCCCTTGGCGTCTCCGTCCTCACTCTGGCCCTCGCCGATCCACATTATTCTGCGGCTCAGCAAGCGCTTCCAATCATCGAGATTGGCAAGCCAAAACAGCTGGGCGGACGTGCGGCGCGGCCTTCAGGCCCCCGAAGTTCGGGCGGGGCCAGCACGGTCGCTCAACCGGGTTCTGCGGCAGACGGGGGGCAAGGCACCGGCGAGCCCGCTCTGTTCACGCCAGGTGGAGGTTCCCTTGTGGCGCCTTCGATTCCCACCCTGCGTGCGCAACTCAACCGTACTGTCGGTTCGGTCGCTTTCGTTGATTCCAATACGCCCGCACAGCAAACGCGCTACATGGCGGATCTGCGGGACGCGCTAAAGGATACGCCAGGCGTCTTCGCCGAATCGCGCTATGGCGCGGAGCTCCGCCTCTCGGTGCGCGGATCCAATCTGACTCGCGACTACCACAATCGAGGGCTGGAGCTACTGCAGGACGGCATTCCGATGACGTTTGCCGACGGCGCCGGTGACACCTATTCGGTCGATCCTCGTTATTATCGCGCCATCGAGGTCTATAAGGGCGGCAATGGACTGACCTATGGCTCGTCGACGCTCGGCGGCGCGATCAATTTCGTTTCGCCGACCGCCTATACCGCGATTTCGCCGAATTATCTCAATCTCGAAGGCGGAAGCTTCGAGACAATCCGCGGTCAGGTGCAGGGGTCCAGAATCGTCGGCAACTTCGATGTTCTACTCAATGGATCCTTCACCCATTCGCTTGGCTTTCGCGGCCATGAAAAGTCCGATTATACGCTCATAAACGGCAATGCCGGATACAGATTCTCGAACAATCTCGAGACCCGCATGTATTTCGGCTATTACAATACCCATCAGCAAATTCCCGGCACGTTGACATTGGGACAGATCGCGGCTGACCCGAGGCTCTCGCTGCCGCCTTTCGTCGAAGGTTACGGCACGTTTTATGGCAACTACATCAACCCCGCATCCGGCGACTGGGGCTTTAGCGGCAATCAGGGCCGGTATCAGCAAAACTTCCGCATAGCCAACAAGACGTCTTATGTTACCGAATTCGGCCAACTCGACGTCAATAGCTGGTTTATCGGTCAGTATCTGTATCACCCCGTCTTCGTCATCATTCAGCAGAACACCAATAACTGGGGTTTCACGCCGCGCTTTACGTCGACCCATGATCTGTTCGGCTACAAGAATGAAGTGATCGCGGGCGCGCGCGTCTGGGGCCAGAGCGGAAGCGACAAGTGGTGGACGAATTTCAACGGCGCGATCGCCAACCCTTATGGTTTGTCCGATCGTCCCACTCTCTTTAATTCGCTTGGCGTGCCGCCGTTCGGCAACGTCATCGGCGCTGGCTTCCCGAACTGGTCGTGGAACTCGCTGTCGCAATTCGGATTCAACAACGGCAATAATGCGTGCGGCTTCTTCAGTTATGCGATCTTGCAGGACTGCCCACTTGTTCCGTTCATCCCGGTCGGCCAGAATCCGGCGCTGCGAAACAATCGCAACAATGCTTTCAATGTCGAATTCTATGCCGAGGACAGATTTCACCTAACCGAAAATCTTGTCGCGATGGCGGGTCTCAAATACATCAGCGATCGACGCGCCGCGACGGCCTTGGGCGGAATTCCCTTCGAGCCAATGTCGGGCAGCTCTTCCAAGACCTACCATGGCTTGATGCCGAAGTTCGGTCTGATGTTCCAGGCGACCCCGGATGTTCAGGTCTTCTCCGATGTTACGCTGTCGCGCGACGTTCCCGACATGATCGATCTGACGCAAACGCTGTTTCCGCCGCAGCCGCCATGGCTTCCAAATTCAGAAGGTCAATTCGGATTTCGGTTGAATAATCTCAAAGCGCAAAAGGCGTGGACCGGCGAAATCGGCTCTCGGGGAAAATTCGACCGCTTCGCTTGGGATATTACCTACTACTACGCCAACGTGTGGGATGAATTGCTGAAGTTCAACACCAATCCCGCTTCCGGCGTCGTATCCGTTACCCGTAACGCGCCAAATACCGTCCATCAGGGCGTCGAGCTCGGCGGCAGCGTCGAGGTGCTTCGCGACCTGCTGGGCGAAGGCGCGGGCGACGTACTCAAGATCGCACAGATCTGGAATATGAATCTGTACGCATTCGCCGGCGATCCGACCTATGGGAACAATTGGCTTCCGGCGATTCCGCGCCATGTGCTGCGCACCACCGTCAGCTATGCCACGGCGGACGGACTATACGTTGCGCCGCAAGTTGATTGGGTTCCGTCCGGCGCATATGTGGATTACGCCAATACGCTGAGGGCGCCTGGCTACGCCCTGATTGGTCTGCAAGCGGGTCTGAAGATGGCCAATGGTCTTGAATGGTACGTGGATGCGCGCAATCTCGGCAACGTCCATTATGTGAGCGACGTCGTCAGCGTCGCTAACGCCGTTCGGCCGCCCTTCACAATCGCGACCGGCCTGTATGACTGGGTGCCCGGCAATCCACAGGCGTTCTATCCCGGCAATGGCGCGTCGGTATATGCCGGCGTAAAGTATCGCTTTTAGCGCTGAAGGTTGGCCGGCGCCGGTCTTGTTATATGACCGCGCCGGCCCGTTTGCACCAATGATGTTCAGCCCGTGCTTCGTTCGCCGATCGCACCGCCTCGGCGACGCAACTGCTGCCAAAAATCGAACTGAAATCGCCGCCTTGTGCCCTAGCTGGCCCGGATGTTAGGTGACGCGGCCTTCCGTCGCCTCCGGAAACGCGCAACAGGGGGTTGCGCCAAGAGCTTGCGTCAAGAGCTGATGTAGCCTTGTCATGGCCGGCAACCTGCCGTACCAACGCTGCGCAGCGCAAATAACGCGGGGCGCGCGACTGGCGCTCGGAGGCGGGATGAAGGAAGAAATTGACGCTTATCTGCTCAAGGAATTGCATAGCGAGCTGAGCGATTTCGAGCAGTATGACGTCGATCCGCGCACCCGCTTCATCTACGGGAAGGCGCAGGAGTTCTATTGGACGCTCTCGCGCTTGCTCGGGCTTGGCCGCCTTCATGACGGACGCTGGCGTACGCCAGATCCCGGCAAGGCGCAGACGCTCCGCACGCAAATTGAAGGGGAGATTCCGGCTCCGGCTGAACGCAATCGGCTGCTCATAGACATGACGGCGACGCATCGCTTCGGCGGCAATTCGGGCGTTCAGCGCGTCGTGCGCGAAATCGCGCGCGCCTGCGTTGAAAGCGGCGCGGGGATTCCGGTCTATCTCGAAGCCGGCCGGCTCCACGGCCAGTTCAAACATGAGAATTTGCCGGACGCGATCGAATTGCAATCGGGCGACTCACTGCTCCTGCTCGACTCAGGATGGGGCTACGTCGACGAATATCCGGAGCTGTTGAATGCGGCGCGCGCGGCCGGCGCTAAAGTCGTCGGCTGCATCTATGACCTCATCCCACTGCGATATCCTGCCGCCACCGCGCTGAAGAACAGCGCGCCCTTTGCGTCCTGGTTCAAGAAGGTGCTGTTGCGGTGCGACGCGATCGTCTGCATCTCGCAGAGCGTCGCGCAGGACCTCGTCGCTTATCTGCGCGAAGAGCGGCTTGCGGCGCCTGCCAATATGCGCATTGGCTGGTGGCCGCTTGGCGCGGATTTTCGCGCGGGCGCCGAAAGAGCGCCGTCAAAGGCGGCGGCGCACATCGCGGCGGCGCCGACGCCATTCTTCATGAGCGTCGGCACGCTCGAGCCGCGCAAGGCCTATCCTGTCGCTCTGGACGCATTCGAGCTTCTCTGGTCTCAAGGCTGCGATGCGCGTTATGTCATTGTCGGTCGGCCGGGGTGGAACACACAAGCGCTGCAACGGCGCATCCGCCAGCATAAGGAATTCGGGCGTCGTCTGTTCTGGCTCGACAATGCGGGCGACGCCGATCTTATTTATCTCTATCCGCGGGCGCGCGCGTTGATCTTTCCGTCCTTTGTCGAAGGCTTCGGCATGCCGCTGATTGAAGCCGCGCACTACGGCGCGCGAGTCATTGCGAGCGACATCCCGGTCTTTCGTGAAGTCGGCGGGGACAGCGTGGTCTATTTCAA
The DNA here is from genome assembly GCA_016869435.1 of Alphaproteobacteria bacterium. GTDB lineage: Bacteria > Pseudomonadota > Alphaproteobacteria > Rhizobiales > Beijerinckiaceae > Methylocystis. The sequence goes on from VGEB01000051.1 coordinate 18,246, forward strand.
TCTTCTCGACGCGGCGTCGCTGGCGGTGCGCATAGGCGAGGTCAGTGAGGAAAGGAACGAGGCGCGTTGCGGCCTTCCTGTCCTGCGTTGGCGCGACTCATGCGCGAAGCTGGTGTCGATGTTGCGCGAAAACGCCTTTCAGCTTGATGCAGCGACCATACGCGACGCGCTTGCGAGGGACGACGTCGTTTCATGGAAAGACAAGACCAGGGCCTATCTTCTCGCGCAGCTTTATGAAGAGGTTTGCGAACGCGCCGACTTGCAGCTCGATGCTCGATTCAAATGGGCATATGACCGTGCGCGCGAATTCTACTGGACGGTGTCGCGCTTAACTCGCATGGCGCGCGCTCGGCTCGGCGCGGCACCGCAGGCGCAACAGAGAAGGCCTCCTGAGTGGATGCTCGTCGAACCTGGTGCGGCGAAGCCCAGCCCCGGAAGGCTGTTGATCGACGTAACGACGACGTTACGAAGCGACATGCGGACCGGAATTCAGCGCGTGGTGCGGGAGGTCGCCAATGCGTCGATCGATGGAGGCCGAGGACTGCCCGTTGCGATCGTCGACGGTCAACTGAGCTTCTTTTCGCGCGGCGCGGTGCTGCCCCAACCAGTCGCGATAGAGCCGGGCGACCGATTTCTATTGCTGGACGCGGGATGGATCTTTGTCGAGGAATACGGCGCGGTCGTTGACTCCGTGAGGGCTCAGGGCGGCGAGATCATTGTCTGTCTCTATGATCTGTTTCCCTTGGTTTACGCCTCGGCCTTTCCATTTTCTCTGCAGATTGGTTTTCGCAGATGGTTTGAGCGCGTGATCCTTGGCGCAGACCAGATCATCGCAATCTCGCACACTGTTGCACGCGCCTATGAGACTTATTGCGCCGAACACAATTGTGTGCGCAAGGACGGACAGTCGATGCGGGTATGGTGGCTGGGCGCGGATTTCTCGAATTATGTTCAGTTGCCGCCGACGAAGCGCGTGCGCGCCATCAGCGAAGCCTCGCGGCCGTTCTTCCTCAGCGTTGGAACGCTCGCGCCGAATAAGGGTCAGGCGCTGTGTCTCGCCGCTTTTGAAAAATTATGGGCGAGCGGCGTTGACGCGACATTGGCGATTGTCGGCCGACCTGGCTGGAATACGACTGCTCTGGCGCGGCGCCTGCACGAGCACGGGGAGCATGGACGCCGATTGTATTGGCTCAGCGACGCCAGCGACGCCGAATTGCAATCGCTTTATCGAAGCGCGCACGCCGTCATCTGCGCGTCCTATGCTGAAGGATTCGGATTGCCTCTCATAGAGGCGGCGCATGCCGGCGCGCCCGTCATCGCCAGCGACATTGAAATTTTTCACGAGGTCGGAGGCGACTCGATTGCCTATTTCGATACGCTCGATCCCGAGTCGCTAGCGAGTCGCATTGTTGAAATGCTCGCTTCGAAGAAGCTTGCGCATCCGTTGCCGGTGCTCTCCTGGAAAGAATCGACGCAGAGGCTTTTAGATTTGATGAGGGCGCAAGTCGATCAATGTCCGACGGCGTAAATGCGTCGCTTGCTGTTTATCGCGCGGCGGCGCAGGGCGACGCTCTCGCTGAATTTTCGCCGGAATGTATCGTTGTGGGTCATAGCGAGTCGCTCCAGAATTTGAATTCGAACGCCGTGACTATAGAGACGCATGGCAAGGCCAAGGCCGCCTTTAGCGGCGCGCGTTTGTGTCAAAACCGCCGGCGTTTGGATCGCCGTCGCTCGCCGAGCCAAGCTTCAGGGATGATTGACGCCCGGGGAACGCTCGCTTTGCGTTGGAAGGCGCGCCGATCCCAACAGACTTGGCGCCTTCAGGAGTTTCAGCAGCAGCTCAAGTCGCTTTTGGCGGTAGAAGGCGCTCACGCCGGAATCGGCGGGGGCAAGG
>VGEB01000052.1 GCA_016869435.1 Alphaproteobacteria bacterium
CCCAGCGCAGCGCCTCGACCAGATTCGACTTGCCGCAGCCGTTCGGCCCGACGACGCCGGTCAGGCCCGGCTCGATCAGGAAATCGGTCGGTTCGCAGAAGCTCTTGAAGCCCAGAAGGCGCAGGCGCTCGAATTTCATTGCCTAATGACCGCCACAAAGTGCTGGGGAAAGCAAGGAAACCGACGCGATATGTTGTGGGAACGCGTTTCGTTGGGCGCGCCACGGAGGCGCCGCGTCAACCATCGGGGCCTCCGAATCACGATTGTCATCGCATCGCAGAAATGCGGCGGAAAAAAATTGATCGATACACGTCCGCCGGACGACGCGTCGCTCGCGCGTCTCGTCCAATGATCAAAGCCGCTCGCCCGGACCGCGCCTTGCGCTGAGGGCTCAAAAGAGCCATGTTTGGGCGCGACTTTGAATTTTTCGGCCGCTCTTTCTCGGCGGATGGCGGCCGGTTCGCGCGATCGTCGCCTTTTAGGAAAGCGCCAGTGCCCAAATCAGCTCTGTTGCCTGCGTTCTCGGCCAGCCGCGCGAGACGCGCTCTGGCGCGCCTGTCATGCGCCGTAATTGCAGGAACCGGCGCCTTCGCGCTTTCCTGCGACAGCAGCCTTGCGGCGCGGGAAAACCTGATCGTCGCCCGGCCCTTTGAAGTCGGCTCCAGCCTTTCCGGCAATTACCTTGCCGCCATCGTCGCCGGCGCGCAGCGCGACACGCTCGCCGCTTCGACGTTTTTCCGGGAAGCATTGCGCGACGATCCCAAGAACACTGATCTCGCCGACCGCGCCTTCGTCGCCGCCCTCGCCAATGGCAACATGTCGGAAGCGATCTCGCTCACCGGTCGAGTGATCGCGCATGACCGCGCCAATGGCCTCGCGCATCTCACGCGCGGCGTCGATATGATCAAGAACCGGAAATACGCCGCTGCGCGCGCCGAACTCTTGAAAGGCGGCGGCGACCGTCGCCGCGACATCACCTCGACTCTGCTTTCGGCATGGAGCTACGCCGGCGCCAAGGACACGCGTCGCGCGCTCGCGACTCTCGATACGCTCACCGACGAAGCCTTTATGGTGTTCCGCGACTATCATGCGGGATTGATCGCCGATCTCGGCGGCGACAAGGTCGAGGCTGAGAAGCGTTTTAGATCCGCCTATAGCGCCGAAAAGAACACGCTGCGGCTGGTCGACGCTTACGCGCGCTTTCTCGCAATGCGCGGTCAGCGCGACGAAGCGAAGAAGCTCTACCTCGCTTTTGACGAAGTCGCGCCCAATCATCCGATCGTAGCCGCCGCCATTGCGGCGCTCGAGGAAGGAAAGCCGCTCCCGCCCTTCGTGCGCAGCGCCGACGAAGGCGCGGGCGAAGTGCTCTACGGGCTCGGCGCCGTCGGCGGACGTCAAGGCGACGAACTCGCCTCGCTCATTTATCTGCGCCTGTCGCTCCATCTTGCGCCGGAAAATGCTCTCGCGCTCGTCACGCTCGGCGACGTCTATGAGCGCATGAAGCAGGAAGAGGCGGCCATCGATATTTACGAGAGCGTGGCGAAGGACGATCCGCTGCGAGTCAACGCCGACGTGCAGGCGGCGCTTCTTTTAGAAACTCTCGGAAAATCGAAAGAGGCGACCGACGCTCTATCCGCCATCGTCGCCGCCAATCCGAAAAATCAGGAAGCTCTGACCGCGCTCGGCAATCTCCAGCGCTCGCGCAAAGATTTCGCCGACGCTGCGGCGACCTACACGCGCGTATTGGGTTTGCGCGCTCAGCCCGACAAGAGCCAGTGGCTGCTCTATTATTACCGCGGCATCGCCAACGAACGGCGCAAGGATTGGGCGGGAGCCGAAGCCGATCTCAAAAAGGCCCTGGAGCTCAACCCAGATCAGCCGTTGGTGCTGAACTATCTCGGCTACTCATGGGTCGATCGAGGCGCCAATCTCGACGAAGCGTTCAAGATGCTGCGTCGCGCGGTCGATTTGCGGCAGCGCGACGGTTATGTCGTCGACAGTCTCGGCTGGGCCTATTACCGCCTCGGGCGTTATGACGACGCCGTGCGCGAATTGGAGAAAGCGATCGACCTGAAGCCATCCGATCCGGTGATCAATGACCATCTCGGCGACGCCTATTGGCGCGTCGGCCGTAAGCTCGAAGCGCATTTCCAGTGGAATCATGCGCGCGATCTCAATCCGGATCCGGAGGACCTGCCGAAGATTCTCGACAAGATCAAGAACGGCATGGCGGATAAGCCCGAGATTGCCGGAAATAATGGCAAGACCGGCGGGTAGATCACGCTGCGAAAAAGTGGACGCCGGTCGTTCGCGCAACGCGCGCGCTAAGTTCTGAAATCGATCACGCTACATTTGGGCATTGCGCCAAAATGCAGCGCGATTAATGCCCCAAGCCCGGTTCGCGATTCCACCAGCCGCCGCCGAGCGCCATGAACAGCGCCGCCGTATCGGAAAGGCGCGTCGCTTCGGCCTGCACCCGCAGCAGCGAGGCCGAGAAATAGATGCGCTGGGCGGTAAATACGGCGATCTGAGAAACTTGGCCGTATTTCAATTGCATGCGTACGATATCGCGGCTGCGTTTCGCGGCGTCCTCGCTCTTGCGCGCGGTCTCGACCGCCCGGGCGTCCGACTGCAGCGAACGCAACGCATCGGTCACGTTCTGAAACGCGTTGATCACCGTGCTGCGATATTGAGCGTCGGCCTGCTCCAATGCAGCGACGGCTGAACGCTCCTTGTTCAGAAGCGTCATGCCGTCAAACAGCGGCTGCGCCGCGCTCGCGGCGAACGTATAGAAGCCCGTGCCCGGCGCGAAGAACCCTGACCGATCGCTCCAACGGCCTCCCGTCGGATGGCGTCACGGGGCGGCTCGTCGCACGGCATTCTGGTGATGGACGGCGTCGCTCATTGATGCGGTCGAGAAGGCCGAGGCGGTTATGAGATCGTGCTTGTGGTCATGCAAAAAATCGATGGCGGACTGTCGGTGCTCCGCCTCTTCACGCCGCCGCGACGGGCAGGTTATGCGCATGCACGTCGCGGCCCGAGTGTTGAGTGATTATTCGCTTGGCCGTTTCCTCCAGCGATGAGTTTCGCGTTCGCACCCAGAGCAGCAGACCGCCATGGTCGAGTTGCTCCTGAAGATATTTTGCGTGACGCTCGTCCATAAATTCGCCGAGCACTGCGCCGATCAGTCCGCCAACTTCGGCGCCAACGATGCCGCTTACCAGAAGCATGGCGAGCGCTCCGCCCGAGGCGAGCACGGCGCCAGCCGCGGCGGCGGCGCCGACATAGACGAGAGCGCCAACGAGCGCGCCCTTTTTTGTGGCGCGAGATTCTCTTGGCACATAAGCGACGCGAGGCGCCTTGTCGTCGTCTTCGACATCTTCGACCTTCTCATATCTATGGCCAAGCTTGCTGACGACCGCCTTTTCCCCCGCAAGCAGACTGATATCTCCGAGATCGAAACCTGAATTCAGTAATTCATTGACTGCGCATTCAAGCGCATAGCCGTCTGAGAAAACACCGACAACCTCTCGCGCCCGCTCCCCGTCCGCGCTGATCATGCCGCCCTCCCTACCCTTGCAAACGCCTCGATTTGCGCCAAAGCTGACCGCCGCATCGCGGCTGTTCAAGGCAGAGTGCTGCCGATGGACGGCCTTGGCAAGAGCCGCACTGACGCTCGCAAGCGAATCTCAGGATAGGCTAGGCGGATGACGCGCCGGCCGATTTCGCCAGGAGGCAGAGATATTCCCAAGCCATCGTCGCGCCGGCAAGGGCGGTGATCTCGGATAGGTCATAGGCCGGCGCGACTTCAACGACGTCCATTCCAACGAAGTTCAAGCCTCCGAGTTTGCGGATGATCGACTGCGCCTGCCAGGTGGCGAGACCGCCGATTTCCGGCGTGCCGGTGCCGGGGGCAAAGGCGGGATCAAGCGCGTCGACGTCGAAGGTCAGATAGACCGGGCCGTCGCCGACGACCTCGACGATCTTCGAAGCGACGGCCGCTGGTCCGATTTCGTGAGCCTCCTGTGCGGCGATGATCGTGACGCCTCGCCCGATCGTCCAGTCGTAAACTTCGCGTTGTACAGGCGATCGGATGCCGATCTGAATCATGCGGCGCGCATCGACGACGCCTTCGTTGATCGCGTGGTAAAACATGGAGCCATGCGCATAAGGCTGGCCGAAATTGTCCGACCATGTGTCGACGTGAGCGTCGAAATGGATCAGCCCCAGCGGCCCGCGCCTTTTTGCGCAAGCGCGTAAGAGAGGCAACGTTATTCCATGATCGCCGCCAAGCGTGACGAGATGCGGGTAGGTTGAGGCTTGCTGCTCGATGAGCTCCAGACTTGCGGCGATGTCGCCCAATGCAATGGCGAAATCCCCGACGTCGGAGAGCGGCAGGTCGACAGGCGACGTCCACAAAGACGGATGCTCGCCGTCGATGAGCATGCGGCTCGCCTGGCGAATCGCCGCGGGCCCGAAGCGCGCGCCGCTGCGATTGGTCGTGCCGATATCGAAGGGGACGCCGGCGACGACGACAGCCGCATCAGCGCGCGTTTCGACGCCAAGGAAGGTCGGTCTGGCGGCGAAGGTCGGCGTCCCGCTCACGGCGAAACGTCCAGCTTGGCGAAGCGGAACACAGCCGCAGCGATCGCGCAGGTCCACTCGCCGCCCTGAGCGCCTTGCGCCGCCGCCGTCAGCGAAAGACTTTCGACGATCAGCTCGCTCGTTTCATAGACCTTCTTGCGCTCGTTCCAGGCGGCGTCAGGATCGAATTCGATTCCGAGCGTTGACGCGAGCATCGTCGCCGCGAGATCTTCGGCGTAATCTCCGCTCTCGCGCTCCGTCATGCCATAGCCGTGATGCTCCGAAATATAGCCATAGAGCGTCGGCTCTCTAGGCCGCGCCAGTCCGATGCTTGCGGTGATGCGCCGCCCAGGCTCGTCAGTCTCGGCGCGCGCAAGCACGGTGAACGTGATTTCGCCGGGCTGAAGCGTCGCAACGCCTTTCTCGACGGGCACGACGTCACACCCCGCCGGCAGAATGGACGAGACCGCCACGAGATTTTGCTGTTCGATGTCCGCGTCGCGCAACGCATATTCGAACGCTGTGAGACGATGGCGATGCACGCCGACGCCGCGCGTTAGGAAGACGCATTGCGGAATGGGAAACATCTGACGCGCTCCTTGGCAGGAGAAAGCCGTCGCCTCAATTAGAACACAAAGGCCGCTCGGCCATAAGCAATTTAGCCGCTCTCGTCTATGGCCCCGAACTTCCAAACAGGCTAAGAATCATCAAGCGGCCCGCCGCTCACGACTCCTGGCGCAAGATATATTTACGGCATGAAAATTTTATTGCTCGGCGGCTCCAACGCCGGAATACGAGAAGGCTGGGCCTTCCAATTTCAAAAGCAGGCGAAGGAACATGAAGTCGAGAACCGTTTTCTCGGCGCGGTTGGATCGCTCTATGGTTTGATGGCGCTGTTGAAAATGGAGCGCGATGGGGCGTCGCCGCCGGAAATCGTGATTTTCGAATATTGTCTAAACGACATCTTGCTTTTCGCGGCCAACTGCCTGCGCGAGGAACTTGTCGCCGATACGCTGGAGGCGATTGCAGCCTGTTGTGCGCAGCGGGGAATCCGCCTGATGTTTCTCTGCCTAGAGCCGCTTCCGACATCCAAAATGCAGCGTGGCGCAAGGCGGCGCGCGCGTCGGCTGTATGCGCGAGCGGCGGCGCATTTTGCGACGCCCGCCATTTGGCTGCACGACATATTACCCGGCGGACTGACGACGGCGCATTATCAGGACGAAAACCACCTTACCGTCGAGGCCTCAACGGCGGTCGCCGCCGCTGTCCTAAAGAAATTGGGCGACGCCCGGATACCCGTCGCGCGCGGCGCTGATGTCCGCTTTGATTATGTCGATGCGACACAGACGCAGCGCAGCGGCGCCTGCGAACTGCGTCACATTGATTCAAAGGTTTTCGACGGCGCGTTCATCCGCCTGACGCGACCTGGCGAATGCCGTTGGCCCGGAAGCGGCCGACTCGTAGCGCTGATGCTGCGTTCCGACGAGACCAGCGGAGAATATCTTATTCGCGCGACTCGATGCGCCCGCCGCAAAAATCCACGTTCGCAGATGCAGGAAACCGTCCCCCATCTCATGCTCTTGCATTATGTGTCGAGCACGATCGTCACGGATTGCGGCGTCGCCATCGCCATGCCCGACGACGAAGCGTCGCTGAGACGCGCTCCAGAGGATGCGACGCTGCTCGCCGTTCCGCCGACAGCGCCCTTCTTGGACCAAACCCTCGATATTCACGCCGTCATCTTCTGGCGTCCGCGATCAATCGCCGACCGACTGGCCTCGTTCTGGCGCCGCCGGTAAGCTGGCGAGCGTCACTCTATTTCTTGCAGGCCGGCGTCGGCTGCAAGACGAGATCGGTCATGTCGCCCCGTAAGACGAAGTCGCCATAGTCGAGTTTCAAAGCGCGCGAGACGCCGTTCTCATAAAGATCGAAGGACAGCACATAAACCGGCTGGCCGTCCTTTTTGCCGAGATCGAAATAGGAAATGGCCACCGGCCACCGACTCATGTTCTTGAGTTCGTTCACCCGCGCCGCTTTTTCCTGAGGCGGCTCCGTCGTTGGCTTGCCAATGACCGTCAAGGTGTCGAACGCCTTTTCGCCGTCTCCCGTGCCGTCAAAGACCCGCGCTTCAAGCAGATGTTCGCCGACTCTCGCCGCGGCGACGATCTTGCGCAAATGTTCGGTGGGAAAAAGCATCGGACCGGGCAGCTCCACGCGCGCGCGCTTGGGTTTGGCGAGATCGACGGAAAGCCGCGCGTCGCTGGATTTTTTGGCTTTTCCATCGACTTCCTCGGCCCGCGAATTGTCGACCCTTGTTTCCACCTTGAAGCGGTAGTCAGAGCCGTCGCCGCCTTCGAATGTCGCCGAACGCATATCGGAGAGTTTGGCCGCGCCTTCCGCCGGCTGCAATTCAGTAATCTGGCGAAAGTTCTGAACGTAGCCCTCGCAAGCCGAACCGGAGAAATCGAAAGCGATACGGCCGCGCGCCTGCGCCGGCGCCTTGGCGCCGCCAGTTTTCAACAGGCTCAGATCATATACGGCGCGGTGATTGGCGAGCGCGAGGGCGCGCTCCGCCAGCGCTTCTCCGAGCGGCGTTCCCACGCAGATTGCGGCGGCCAGCGCGCGTAAGCAAATCATGCGACCTCTTTAAGCATTTCGGCGGAATCGACGCCATTGCGTCGCGCGGAGTAGGAAACTAGGGTCGCGCTTCATTGGGAGCAACGATTTTCTCGTTGGAGAGGCGCCATGGCCGAATCGTCCGACACGCCGTTAGCGCGGCTGAAAAAACTGGGACTGACGCTCCCAGCCGCGGCGGCGCCCGTCGCCAATTATGTTCCTTTCGTTCGCGCCGGCGCACTGCTGTTCATATCGGGACAGCTGCCGCTTAGCGTTAATGGCGTCGATCCGGCGCATCGAGGCAAACTCGGCGCCGGCGTTTCACTCGAGAACGGACAGTCTGCGGCGCGCCAGGCGGCGCTCAACGTCCTCGCTCAGGCCAACGCGGCCACCGGCGATCTCGCGAAACTCCGCGCTGTTCGGCTTGGCGGCTACGTCAACAGCGCGCCTGATTTCGCTTCGCTGCCACAAGTCGTCAACGGCGCTTCCGATCTCATCGCCGCCGTTCTCGGCGAGAATGGCAAACACGCGCGATTTGCAGTCGGCGTCGCGCAATTGCCCCTCGACGCCGCCGTCGAAGTCGAGGGAATCTTCGAGATCCTGGCGTGAGCGGGCGCGATATTTCATGGCTGACGGCCCGGCCGATCGCGCACCGCGGACTGCACGACGCCTCCAAGGGCGTCATCGAAAATTCGATTTCAGCAGCCCGCGCGGCGATCGCCGCCGGCTTCGGCGTCGAATGCGACGTGCAGCTTACGGCCGATCGCGAGCTGATCGTCTTTCACGACGAGTCGCTCGATCGCTTGACTGACGGCGCGGGCGCGGTAGCGACACACCGCGCGGATGAGTTGAGACGTCTCCGGCTGCGCGGCGGCAACGAGACAATTCCGGGCTTTTCCGAGTTTCTCGACGCGATCGGCGGGCGAACCCCGATCGTCGTCGAAATCAAGAGCGCCTTTAATGGCGATACGACCCCCGCCCAGCGCATCGCGCAGGCGTTGGCGCATTACGACGGACCTGTTGCGATCGAAAGTTTCGATCCCGATCAGATCGCCTTTCTTCGCGCGCGCGCCGCGGCGCTGGGGATTGCGCATCGGCTGCTCGGCATCGTCGGCGAAGCGCATTACAGCCAGGAGGATTGGCCGCAACTGTCGGCGGCGCAGCGGTCCGAGCTCACGCATTTCCTGCATTACAAGCGCACGTTGCCGGATTTCCTGTCATGGAACGTGCGCGATCTGCCGCACGCGATTCCTCTGCTGCTGCGCGACGCGCTCAAGATTCCGGTGACCGCTTGGACCGTGCGCTCGCCGAAAATGGCCGAGCGGGCGCGAGAATGGACCGACCAAATCGTCTTTGAAGGCTTTGCGCCATAGAGAGCCTCGAGGACGCGACTCGTCGCCTCCCGCGCCTTCGCCGTAAAAGGCGAAGGCGCTATTGGGCGAGCGCCAATCCGTTGACCGGCTCAAGCCCGCGCATCTCCTTAAGTTCGACGCGAATGTTGTAATCGCTCGCGGCTTTTATGAAATCATGGATCGTTTCCATGATGTCCTGGTCGATAAAGCCGGCGCGCGTGCCGTCAATAACCAGATAGCTGTTCTCGTCGACGTCCTCGAGCAAGCTGCGCAGCTGCGCCTTGTTGAGGAAGGACACGTCCTTCTGCAGTCGCAGAAGGTAATTGCGGCCGTCGCGCGTCAGCGTGAACGCCGAGTGGTAATTGGCGCGCAACACGAAGAAGAGGCCCACGGCCATGCCGATGCCCATCCCCTTAAGGAGATCCGTCAAAAGAATTGCGGCGATCGTCACTGCGAAGGGGACAAACTGATTGAAGCCCTTTTCATATTGCTGAATGAAGAGCTTCGGCTTCGCGAGTTTGTAGCCCGTCAAAATCAGCACCGCGGCCAGGCAGGCGAGCGGAATCAAATTGAGCACGCTCGACAGGAACATTGCGCTGAGCAATAGCAGCAGGCCATGAACGAAGGACGCCACCTTGGTGTGTGCGCCGGCATCGATGCTGGCGGAACTGCGCACGATCACCGCAGTGATCGGCAGCCCCCCCAACATTCCGCTCACGAAATTGCCGATTCCCTGCGCCTTGAGCTCCTGATTGGTCGGCGCGACGCGCTTGAGCGGATCGAGCTTATCGACCGCCTCGAGGCTGAGCAGGGTTTCAAGACTGCCGACCAGCGCCAAAGTGGCGGCAGTCAGGTAGATATGAACGTCGATCAGCCGGGAATAATCCGGAAAGCTGAGCTCCCGCGCAAAATCTATCGGTCCGAAGATCGCCGGAACGTTGACGAGATGCTGCGGAGCGATCGCCAAGGAGGGAAACAGCGTCTGCGCCACGGCATTGTAGCCGACGCCAAACAGCACGGCGACCAGCGGACCTGGCGCCAGCGAAAGGAAACGGTGCTTCTTGATGTGCGGCGTGTCCCAAAGAAGCATGATCGCCACGGAGACAATGGCGACGATGACCGCTCCCGTCGAAAAGGAATGAAAGGCGTCCCAGAGAAAGGACAGACGGGTGTGGCTGTCGTCCTCGAGGAAGGAGAGATCGGACTCAGCATCGGCGTCGTAGCCGACGGCGTGCGGCAGCTGCTTCATGATCAGGATCAGACCGATCGCCGCAAGCATGCCTTTGATGACGGCGGACGGAAAAAATGCGCCGATGACGCCCGCCCGCAGAAAGCCCATCGCCAATTGAATCAGACCCGCCAGGGCCACGGCGAGCAGCATGGCGTCGAAGCCGAGCTTATCGACCGCGTTCAAGACAATGACGGTAAGGCCTGCAGCTGGACCCGAAACGCTCAACTGGGAGCCGCTGAGAGTCGAGACGATGAGGCCGCCGACGATCCCCGCGATAATTCCGGAGAACGGCGGCGCGCCGGAAGCGACCGCGATGCCGAGGCATAGCGGCACCGCGACGAGGAAAACCACGACGCCTGCGGGAATGTCGTGATCGAGGTAGCGGTAGTAGTAGTCGAAATGCCTCCTGAACACGCCTGGATTCTCCTGTTGGCGGCTTCACGCCTAAGCGGCGGATCAGAAATCCTCGCCGCCGTATTGCTGATAGATGGCGTCGACATCGCTGCCCGGCGGCAAGGTGACGAGCTGATGCAGAATGCCGTCGTCGAGCCCGAACACCCAGCCGTGCAGCATCGGTCGCTGATCCTCTTTCCAGGCGGTCTGGACAATGGAGAACTGCGACAGACGCATGACCTGCTCGATGACGTTGATTTCGACCAGTCGATTGGCGCGCTCGGTCTGAGAGTTGAGCGCATCGATCTCATCTCTATGGATCCGATAAGTGTCTTTAATGTGCATCAGCCATTTGTTGAGGAGCGTCAGGTCGGGACGCTGCCGGTCGAGGGCGGCGCGAACGCCGCCGCAGTTATAATGGCCGCAGACGATGATGTGCGGAACTTTGAGGACCTGAACGGCATATTGAATGACGCTCAGACAATTGAAGTCGGTGGCGATCACCTGATTGGCGATGTTGCGATGCGCGAAAATTGCTCCCGGTCGCGCGTTAACGATAATGTCGGCGGGAACGCGGCTGTCGGAACAGCCTATCCACAGAAATTCCGGTTTCTGGTCGGCCGCCAGCCGATCGAAATAGCCGGGATCGCGATCCCGAACCTCTTCGGCCCAGGCTTTGTTCTCGAGCAGCAGTTTTTCGAAGGCTTTCATCCGGGGCCCGGTGGTTTCTTAAGCCGCCGCGATGAGAAGCGTTGCGGCTGCGACAGCAATATGACAGCGACGCAAGCCGCCTGGAACTGGAGCGCGAACCAAGAGGCATTCCCGGCGCTAAGAGGCGCATCGCTCAAGCACGACTGACTCTACGAAGCTCCGATCGTCGCGACAAGTCCGCCGGATTACATTTGAATGGGGCCACGCTGGCGATGGCCGCGCCGAAAGGCGCATCGCTTTGGCCGGTTACTTCGGCTGAACGGCGCACAGCTCGCGCCATACTTGGGGCAAGGCGGCGATGATGTCGTCGGCGATCAGACCGGGACCAAAAATTTCGGCCGCGCGCGCATGCATCCAGGCTGCGCAGGACGCGGCGAGAAAGCCGTCCATACGCTGCGCCAGCAAGCCGGAAATGATCCCCGTCAAGACGTCGCCCGAACCCGCGGTGGCGAGCCAGGGCGTCGCATAGGGAAGGATCGCGGCGCGCCCGTCGGGCGCGGCCACGACCGTGTCCGCGCCTTTGAACAGCACAACCGCGCCGCTCGCCTTCGCCGCCGCGCGCGCCTTGTCGAGCTTCGAGCGACAGGCGCCGTTGCTTTCGCACGCAGCGAAAAGCCGGGCGAATTCGCCGGCGTGCGGCGTCACCACCACCGGGCCGGGGGCCGCGCGCGTCGCTCGCCACAGTCGCTCCGGATCGCCGGCGAAGCTCGAGAGCGCATCCGCATCAAGGACGGCGGCGCGGCGATAGGCCTGCGGCGCAAGCGCGGTTTCGACCTGCGCGCAGCTTTCCTCGCTCACCCCCAACCCCGGCCCGATGGCGACAGCGTTTTTTCGCTCGTCGGCCAAGACCCTGGCGAGTCCTATTGGGCCGTCGGACGGCCGAACCATCACCGACGTTAGCGCGCTGGCGTTGACCGCGAGCGCATCCGTCGGACTCGCGAGCGTGACCAGGCCGGCGCCGGCGCGCAGGGCTGCAGCAGCCGAAAGCCGCGCGGCGCCGGTGAAGGAGGCGCCGCCGGAGACGACCAATGCGTGGCCGCGCGAATATTTGTGGCCTTCAATCTGCGGCAGCGGCAGCGCGGCGCGCCAGAGCTGAGGCGAATTGACGAATGTCGTAGCGCGGATTGACTCAAGCACGGAAGACCGAATGCCAATGTGCGCGCAGATGAGCTGGCCGCAATGCAGACGCCCAGGCAGCAGCAGATGTCCGGTCTTCACTCGGAAGAAGGTGACGGTCGTGTCGGCCTCAACCGCCGCGCCGCGCACCGCTCCGGTGGTTCCGTCAACGCCGCTTGGAATGTCCACGGCGAGCACATTCTGCCCGCTTTCGCGACGCCAGCGGTTGAGGCGGCGGACCAGATTGCACGCGTTAGGGTCCAGGTCGCGCGCGAGACCGGTACCGAACAGCGCGTCAATGACGAGATCGACCCCGTCGAAGCTGCACTCAAGCGCGGGAGCGACCGCACAGGGCCATGTGGTGGCGGCCCGCGCCGCGTCGCCGCGCAATTGATCGAGCGGGGTGAGGGAGGCGACGCGAACCTTGTAGCGCTGCGCGCGAAGCAGCCCTGCCGCGACAAAGCCGTCGCCGCCATTATTGCCGGGACCGCAAAGGACCAACACCCGCCTTCCGCTGGTGCGCTGAAGAATTTGGCTGGTCGCCCGCGCGATCGCCGCAGCGGCGCTCTCCATCAGCGTCATCCCCGGCACGCCGCTTTCGATCGTCAATCGATCGGCGCGCGCCATTTGATCGGTCGTCAGGATTTCGAGCGGGAGAGCGGAGGGCATGGCGCGATGGTGACCGAAGGGCGTCGCCTGCGCAATGGGCGCCGCCCCTAAGTTGGACGCAGCGCATGTTAATGCGGCGCCGCATTTCGCCGCGCGCGCCTTTCCGCTATGTCAGCAAGATGCTGAGCGCTGTTTTGATCGCTTTCGACACCCCGCGAGCGCCGCTGCGCCGCGAGACTGTGGCGCGCAGCCTCGGTTCGCTTATCGACTCATGCGTGCAGGGCCTCGTCGCCGACGCCATCATCGTCGCAGAATCGAAGCGAGACTTCGAAGGAATCGCGGATGAAGCCGGTTGCGCGCTGATCGAAGCGCCGCACGCCGACGGCTTCGCACAAGCGCTGAAGGCGGCGCGGCGCGACCATATCTTCCTACTCCTCGCAGGATATGCGGTGGAGCGGGGGTTCGCCGAGGAAGCGCAGGATTTTTTCGCCAATGGCGATCGAGCCCGCTCTAGAACCCTTCGTATGGCGCCGGAATCCTTGGTGACTCGCCTTGCGCCCAGTCTGGCGCGACCGGTCGGTCTGATTGCCGCAAAAAGTGCGCTCGCCTCGGCCGATAGCGCGGATTTCCACCGACTCGCGCGCAAAATGCGCGGCGCGGACCTTTCGACCCGCGCCCGTAGAGTCTCATAGACTCAGTTGGCGAAGGTGTTGCAGGCGTCGACGCTGCCCGTGCGCAAGCCTTTCAGCAGCCACTGGGTGCGTTGCGCGGCGGAGCCATGAGTGAAACTGTCCGGCACGACATAGCCGCGCGTCGCTCTTTGCATGCGATCGTCGCCGATCGCCTGCGCCGAAGCGACCGCCTGTTCGATATCGCCCTCCTCGAGAATCGGCTTCTGCTTGTTTGCGTTATTGGCCCAAACGCCGGCGAGGCAATCCGCCATCAGCTCCGCTCGCACGGAAAGCGCGTTGGCTTCCGACCGGCTTCCGGCCATTTGCTGCGCACGCTGGATCTTCGGCAGAATGCCGAGAAGGTTCTGAATGTGATGCCCCATCTCATGAGAGATCACATAGGCGTAGGCGAAATCGCCGCCGCCGCCGAACCGGCTCTGCATGTCGCGGAAGAAGGAAGTGTCGAGATAGATGCGCTGGTCGAGCGGACAATAGAACGGCCCCATCGCCGACTGCGCCGTACCGCAACGCGACTGCGTATAGCCGCTATAGAGAACGAGCCGCGGCGACTGGAAGCGCACGCCCTTCTGTTCGGGAAGCACCTGCGACCAGACCTGCTCGTTGGAGCCCACCACCTTCGCGACGAAACCGCCCAATTCATCTGTCGGCGGCGCGCTTTGCCGGGGCGTCTCCTGGCGGGGCAGAGCCACTTCGCGGTCCTGGCGCATATTGTTGATCATCTGCGCGCCGCCGATGAGAATCGCGGGATTGATGCCGAGCGCCCAGCCGATCAGTCCGAGAACCACCATCGTGCCAAGGCCGATGCCGCCCGCGCCGATGCGACGCCCCCCGGCGACCATCGGGCCATCGCCCCGGCGATCCTCGATATTTTCGGACGACTGGAGATCTTCCCATTTCATGACGTCTCGCTCCGACCGGCGCCCTGGGGCGCTGCGATTGCTATTTAAGCGAGCTTACAGGCTCTGGGTAGAGCGCGATACTCAAGGCGCGCCCCACTCCTTTGGCCACTCCTCTCGGAGCCGGCCGCCGAGCCGCACCGGCGCAATCATGGCCGCGAGACCGTCGGGGCCAATCTCGGCCGCGACGCCGCAAAAGGTCGCCTCGCCATTTGCGGGCTCGTAGCGCGCGCCGGGCGTCTTGCGCAGGAAGCGGCGCAGCGGCTCCTCCTTGTCCATGCCGACGACGGAATCATAATCGCCGGTCATGCCGGCGTCGGTCTGATATCCCGTGCCGCCCGGCAGGATCTGCGCGTCGGCGGTCGGCGCGTGGGTGTGTGAGCCGATGACGACCGAAGCGCGGCCGTCGACGAAATGCGCCATCGCCATTTTCTCGCTCGACGCCTCGGCGTGCATATCGATGATGATCGCGTCGCATCCGACGCCAAGCGGACAGGCGCCGAGTTCGCGCTCGATCGCCGCGAAAGGATCGTCGAGCGCTTCCATGAACACGCGGCCCATCGGGTTGACGACGAGCACCTGCCGTCCGCCCGCCGCCGAGAAGAGTCCGGCGCCGCGTCCCGGCGTCCCTGGCGGATAATTGATCGGGCGCAGAAGCCGCGGCTGACGCTCGATGAAGACCAGCGCCTCACGCTGATCGAAGGCGTGATTGCCGAGCGTGACGCAATCCACGCCAAGGCCGAGCATCTCGTCGCAGATCGCTTCGGTGATGCCGAAGCCTCCGGCGGCGTTCTCGCCGTTGACGACGATGAAGTCGAGCGCCCATTTTTCGCGCAGCCTTGGGACAAAGCGCGACAACGCCGCCCGGCCCGAACGGCCCAGCACGTCGCCAATGAAAAGAAAGCGGAGCGGCGCGGATTTCGACATGGGCCGTCATAGCCCGCGCGCGCAGCGAGAGCAAAGCCCAGCGGCGGTTGCGCGGCGACGCGGCGTTTCATAACTGGGGCGGGCTGATGTAACATCCCCTCCATTGAAAGCGCCGCCAAAAATGCAAGACGCCGCCGAACGCCCCGCCGTCCTGACGCAAAGCGACGCGCCGACGCGGCCTTACGTCGTTTTCGAGGACGGCCGCAGCGGCGGACAGGCGCTGTTGTTCGATGCGCCGAAGGAGATCATCGTCGCACGCACCGCGAATGACGTTGCGGCCGCCTTCGAACGGATGGAAGCGGCGACGAGGCGCGGGCTCTATCTCGCCGGCTACGCCGGCTATGAACTTGGCTACGCCTTGGAGCCGAAATTTGCGACGCAGGCGACGCCGACGGCGCGCACGCCGCTGCTCCTTTTCGGCGCATTCGCCGCGCCGCGCCCCTGGTCGCTGCCGCCCGCAGAGAGCGCCGCGCCGAATATTCCGCTTTCGCCCGTCTGGACCGAGGAAGATTACGCGAAACGATTCAACAAATGCCGGGACTATATTTTCGCGGGCGACGTCTACCAGATCAATCTCACCTTCCCACTTTACGGGCGCTTTGACGGCGATCCGCTTGCCCTTTACCGCGGCCTGCGCAAACGCCAGCCGGTCGCTTATGGCGGCGTCGTGGCGCTGGGCGCCGAAACCGTCGTCTCGCTGTCGCCGGAAGTATTCTTCGAGGCGCAGGGCCGCGCCATCCGCGCGCGTCCGATGAAAGGCACGGCGCAACGCGGCATATTGCCCACCGAAGACATGGCGCGGGCGCAATATCTCGTCGAAGACGAAAAGTCGCGCGCCGAAAATCTAATGATCGTCGATCTCTTAAGGAACGATCTCTCTCGCCTCGCCGTCGTCGGCACGGTGAAAGTCACCGATCTCTTCACCATACAGACCTATCCGACGCTGCATCAGATGACGTCGGGAATCGAGGCGCGGCTGCGCGACGACGTGGCGCTGAAAGACCTCTTCACCGGGCTTTTTCCCTGCGGCTCGGTGACTGGCGCCCCGAAGATTCGGGCGATGGAGATCATTCGCGATCTCGAATACGCGGCGCGCGGCGTCTATTGCGGATCTCTCGGCGTGATCGCGCCGGACGGCGACATTCGCTTCAATGTGGCGATCCGCACGCTGACGATTTTTCCCGATGGCGAACTCGTCTGCAACGTCGGCTCCGCCGTCGTCGCCGATTCCCGCGCGCGCGAAGAGTATGAGGAATGTCTGATCAAGGCGCGCTTTCTGATGGGCGCGAGAACGACTTCGGCCTGATCGAAACGCTGCTGTGGACGCGGGGCGAGGGCTTTCATCTGCTCGCTGAGCATGTCTCGCGCCTCGCCGCGTCGAGCGCGGCGCTCGGCTTCGCGTGTGACGAAGCGCGAATCCGTGAAGCGTTGAACGCCGCTGCGGCGAATGGCGAGAGCGCGCGCCTTCGCGTGCGGCTGGTTCTTTCGCGCGGCGGCGCAATTGAGACGAGCGTCGCGCCGATCGAACCGATCACGGTCGATACCGTCTGGCGCGTCGCGATCGCCGAGCGGCGTTTCTCCTCCGCCGATCCTCTCCTGCGCCACAAGACGACGCGGCGCGCGCTTTATGAAGACGCGCTCGCCGAGGCGGCGCAGCGTTGCGGGGCCGATGAAGTTCTCTTTCAAAACGAGGGCGGCGAGCTTTGCGAAGCGGCGCGCTGCAACCTCTTCGTTCCGCAAGGCGAAATTTTGCTGACCCCGCCGCTTTCCTGCGGCCTGCTCCCCGGAACGCTGCGCGCCGCGCTGATTGCGCAGGGGGGCGCACGCGAGTCTCTCTTGCGCCTCCAAGATATTTCGAACTCGGAATTTTTTCTCGGCAATTCGGTGCGCGGTCTTATCCGCGCGCGGCTTGTCGAGTGAGTTTTGACGTCGACGGCGCCCTCGTTTGTGAGGCGCAGGCGAAGCAGGGCGATCGTGTGAAAAATTTTTCTCACCCTCGTCCTTCGAGACGGCCTCTTCGAGGCCTCCTCAGGATGAGGAATCCCTTAGCCTGATTGACCCGGCAGGTGACGACTGACCACCTGGTCTAAGTCTGCCCCGGCTTCAGCCGATAGAAAATATGGCGACCGATCACGTCCATTTTTCTGAGCGCGCGCGCCCAGCGCGGATGAACGTAATTGGCGTGATAATGCGTCGAACGGCCGACGTCGGAAATATAGGTTCGACCGACCATCACTTCCTTGGCGACGCGCACGGCCTGTTCCCAGGCGTCGCCTTCGGTGATGCGCAGCGACCTGCCCTCGCAGGCGAAGGAGAACTGGCACCCGCGATAGCGATGGCGGTTCTGATAGACGACGCCGCAGACGCTTGCCGGATAGAGCCCGCTCTGGACGCGATTGAGCACGACCTGCGCCACGGCGGCCTGCCCCGCCTCGGGCTCGCTGCGCGCTTCGAAATAGACCGCTTCGGCCAGGCAACGGGTCTCGCGCCCGAGCTTTTCCGGATCGATCGAAGCGGCATAGTCCGGCCGCGACCCGCGCTCGTCCTTGCCGGGGGTCGACAGCGCCAGCGTCGCGCCGGGGAAGGACGACACTTCGATCGGCACGGCGTCCGGCTGCGCCGGCGTCGACGACCCCAGCGCGACGGCGCGCGGCGTCTGAGGGGTCGCGCCATGCAACGCGCGCTCGGTCAGCGCCTCTCGGCCGGCCTCGCGCGGGAGGTCGGCGGCGGGCGGCGTCGAGATTGACGAGCTTTGCGCCGGCGAGGCGACGGCCGTCGACTTTTGCGTCGTCGCCGGCTCCGCCGGAATGTCGGCGTCCGCCTCGTCGAGCGCTTCGTCGCCGGGCGTCTTGCCGCGCGGCGGGAGCGGCGTCGCCGTCGGCCGCGTCGATTTGCCCTCGATGCCGAAGGAAAGCGGCGGCGAGCCGCTCAGTCCCAAATTCGCTGGCTTCTGCCGGCGCGTCTCGAAACCGGGCCGCATGGCGACCACCGGATCGCCCTTATGCCGTCGATCGACCTGGGGAAAATTCTTCACGTCGGGCTTGAGATCGACATGCGGCTCGCGCTCGTCGGGAATCGGGCGATTCTCCTCCGGCCGGCCGACGTTCAAACGCGCCTCCTGAATTTTGGCGCGCGTCTCGCCGTAGAAGCCGTAATCGCCGCTCGCCGCCTCGCTGAACCCGACCGTCAGCGCGCCGGGCGCGCGCGCCGCGAGCGGAGAAACCTTCCAGTCGATCGCCGGGTCCTGGCCGGCGGCTGCCGTGAAAGACACCAGCATGCCGACCCCGAGCGCCCAGGGCGCCGTTACGCTAATGATCCAGGGCGTCACTCCTTTTCGTGCAAAACGCGCTTTCGACTGGCGACGCATAGACCGGCTCATGTGCGACGACGCCTCTCGCAAGGCGCCGCGATTCGCGTCGCCCCGGATGCGATCTTTCGCAAATCTTATCTCTCATTAGGCTTGCGGAAGCGTTGCTGACGGCCCGGCGGCGGCGTGCCAGAATGGCGCAACTAAAGGCTATTCGCCGATGAGATGGACCGCGATTTCGCGCCGATGCGGGCGTCGGCGGTGCTCGAAAAGAAAGACGCCCTGCCAGGTTCCAAGCGCCAAAGCGCCGCCGATCAGCGGAATCGAGAGCTGCGTCTGGGTGAGCGCGGCGCGGATATGCGCCGGCATGTCGTCGGGGCCTTCGGTATCATGGGCGTATTCCGCCGCTTCCGGCGCAAGCCGCGCGAAGACGGCTTCGAGATCGCGCAATACGGTCGGGTCGGCGTTTTCCTGAATGAGCAGCGAGGCGGAGGTGTGCCGGCAGAAAGCCGTCAGCAGCCCCTGCGTCAGGCCCGCCTCGCGCGCAAAGTCGCGAATGTTCTTGGTGATTTCGTAAAATCCGCGTCCCGATGTCTCGATCCGCAGCATTCGGCTTGTTTGTCGCATGGGGCGAATGTGCGAAGACGCATGGGAAAGTCCAGCCCCGCGCGCTTGTGTTGGTCGCGCGCGCGGGTTAAGCGCCGCAGAAGATGGAAGCTTTCATGTCTCAACTGATCGATACGCTGACGAACTGGGCCGCGTCCGACACGGGAAAGACGGTCGGCGGGGCGGCGCTGACGGCGCTCGCCTGGGCGGAGGCCTCGACGGTCGTCGGCGCCGCTTATATGAAACGCATGATCCCGCTGCGGATTACGGCGATGGTCGGCAATGTGCTCGGCGTGACTTACGGGCTCATCATCGCCGGGGATGTCCCGCTTGATGTTGAAAAGCGGAAATCGGCGTTGCTGGCCTGAATGCTATGCGGCTTTCGCGGTTTGAGCAAGATGCTCGTTCGATGGGACGGCGTTCGCCATGCGCTTTGCGAGCGCC
>VGEB01000053.1 GCA_016869435.1 Alphaproteobacteria bacterium
CTGGAGGAAGCCCCGCAAATCATTGCCCTGCATCCCGCGACCATCGAGAGCTATATCGCGACTGTTGACCGGCTCGCGGGGGTTTTGAGCGAACACGCGACGGCAGAGGACGATCGCGGAACGCTAGTCGCCGCTTTTCGAGCGCTCGTTCACAGCGTGACCGTCCATCCCAAGGCACCCCGAAAAGGCTTTCAAGTTGAGGTGAAAGGCAAGCTCGCCTCCCTCATCGGCGGCGAGGCCTTCCCCCAGGCAAAATATAGTGGGGGGCGCATGGTAGCGGAGGAGGGACTCGAACCCCCGACACAAGGATTATGATTCCTCTGCTCTAGCCGACTGAGCTACTCCGCCCCGAGCCGCCTGAGCGGTCTGGAAGATTGTGCGATATAGGTTGCCGTCCCTGCGCAAGTCAAGGCGGCGCGGCCAAGCGACGCCAGCGGCCGCCAAGCCGAGCCTGCGCCGCGCCGGCGCAACCGGAATCGGCGTCGGCGGCCTCTCCAACCCGGCAATCGAACGAGCGCTGAAGCCTTTCCTTTGCGCGTCCGCCATGCGAGAAGCCGGCTGAGCCCCACCGATCGGCGGCCAACGCCGCGGGCTGAGGGTTCGCTTGCTCGAAGCTTTCCGGTCAGCGCCAATGTCGGTCAGACATCCGATCATCTCCATCACCGGCTCGTCGGGCGCCGGCACGAGTTCGGTCAAGGCGACGTTCGAGCAGATTTTTCGCCGCGAGCGCATCGAAGTCGCTTATGTCGAAGGCGACAGCTTTCATCGCTACGACCGTGCGGAGATGAAGGCGAAACTGGCCGAGGCGCATGAGGCCGGCAAGCCCAATTTCAGCCATTTTGGGCCCGAAGCCAATCTACTGCCCGTGCTCGAGACCCTGTTTCGCGAATATGGCGAGACCGGCTCCGGCCGCTATCGCCATTATGCCCATGACGAGAATGAGGCGGCGGTCCTCGGCGTCGCCCCGGGAACCTTCACGGTATGGCACGAGTTGCCAGCCAATACCGACGTGCTCTTTTACGAAGGACTGCACGGGGCCGTCGTCACCGACGAGGTCAACGTCGCGCGCTACGCCGATCTCAAGATCGGCGTCGTCCCGGTCATCAATCTCGAATGGACGCAGAAGCTGCATCGCGACCGACATTCGCGCGGCTATACGACCGAGGCCGTCACCGAAACGATTCTTCGGCGCATGCACGACTATGTCTATTATATCTGTCCCCAATTCTCAGAGACCGACATAAATTTCCAGCGCGCGGCGACGGTCGACACGTCGAATCCCTTTGTCGCCCGCTCGATTCCGACGCCGGACGAATCGATCGTGGTCATTCGCTTTCGTGATCCGCGGGGGGTGGACTTCCCCTATCTTGTGGCGATGATCGCGGGAAGCTGGATGTCGCGCGCCAATTCGATCGTCATCCCTGGCAACAAGCTCGATCTCGCGATGCAACTGATCCTCACGCCGAGGATTCTCGAACTGGTCAGACGCAGGAAAGGCGTGACGTGAACGACACTCTATTGACCGCCGCCCCGGACGCTTCGGCGGCGGGCGCGACTTATGATCCGCGGCGCGGCGCCAACGCCATTCGCGCCTTGGCGATGGACGCGGTCGAAAAGGCCAAATCCGGCCACCCCGGCATGCCGATGGGCATGGCTGATGTCGCCACCGTGCTGTTCCAGCGTTTCATGAAATTCGACGCCAGTTCGCCGGACTGGCCGGACCGCGACCGTTTCGTGCTCTCGGCCGGCCATGGGTCGATGCTGCTCTATGCGCTGCTCTATCTCCTCGGCTATCCGGGAATGGGCCGAAAAGAGCTCGAAAATTTTCGCCAGCTCGGTTCGCCGACGGCAGGGCATCCCGAATATGGCCACGCCGCCGGCGTCGAAACGACGACTGGTCCGCTTGGCCAGGGACTTGCGACCGCCGTCGGAATGGCGATCGCCGAGCGTCTGGCGGCGACGCGCTTCGGCGACGATCTGGTCGACCATTTCACTTATGTCCTCGCCGGCGATGGCTGCCTGATGGAGGGCGTTAGCCATGAGGCGATCGACCTCGCGGGACATTTGAAGCTCTCAAGACTCATCCTGTTCTGGGATGATAATTCAATTTCGATCGACGGGCCGACGAGCCTTGCGACCTCGACGAATCAGATCGCGCGCTTCGCCGCCGCCGGCTGGCATGTCGCCCATATCGACGGCCATGATCCCGAGGCGGTCGCGCAGGCGATCGCCGCCGCGCAGGCCGATCCGCGGCCCTCGCTGATCGGCTGCCGCACCCTCATCGGCTATGGCGCGCCGACCAAGCAGGGCAAGGAAAGCTGCCACGGCTCGCCGCTCGGCGCCGCCGAGGTCGACGCGGCGCGCGAGGCGTTGTCCTGGCCGCATGCGCCTTTCGAATTGCCGGGCGACGTTCTAGACGCCTGGCGCGCGGCGGGACGGCGCGGCGCAAAGGCGCGCGAAGCCTGGGAGGCGCGACGCGCCGCGTCGCCGAAGGGCGCCGCCTTCGACGCCTTTATGAAAGGCGATGTCGAGGCGGAGGTGGCGAAACCGCTCGCCGCGTTCCGCGCGGCGCTCGCCGCCGAGAAGCCGAAGGTCGCCACGCGCAAATCGTCCGAAATGACGCTCGGCGTCATCAATGCCGCGACTGAGGCCACCATCGGCGGCTCGGCCGATCTGACGCATTCGAACTTCACCATCACCAAGGGCATGGGCGAGGTCGCGCCGGACGATTTTAGCGGTCGCTACATCCATTACGGCGTGCGCGAATTCGGCATGGCGGCGGCGATGAACGGGATCGCGCTCCATGGCGGTTTCGTTCCCTATGGCGGAACTTTCCTGGTTTTTTCCGACTACGCGCGCGCCGCCATCCGCCTCTCGGCGCTCATGGGCCAGCGAGTCATCTATGTGCTCACTCATGATTCGATCGGGCTTGGCGAAGACGGGCCGACGCATCAGCCGATCGAACATCTGGCGGCGCTGCGCGCCATGCCGAATCTCAACGTCTTCCGCCCGGCTGACGCGATCGAGACGGCGGAATGCTGGGAGCTGGCGCTCGCCAGCCGCCATACGCCCTCCATCTTGAGCCTGTCGCGGCAGAATTTGCCGACTCTCGATCGGCACGTCAGCGAAAACCTCTCCGCCAAAGGCGCCTATGTGTTGCGTGAAGCGGCGGGCAAGCGCGACGTCACGCTGCTCGCCACGGGATCGGAAGTTGAAATCGCCCTGGCTGCGGGCGACATTCTAAGCGCGCAAGGAATAAAGGCCGCGGTGGTGTCCATGCCCTGCTGGGAGCTGTTCGAATCTCAGTCCGACGCCTATCGCGCCGAGGTTCTGGGCAGCGCGCCGCGAGTCGCCGTCGAGGCCGCGGCCCGGCTGGGCTGGGACCGCTGGATCGGCGAACGCGGCGCCTTCATCGGTATGAATGGCTTCGGCGCGAGCGGGCCCGCCACGGAGCTTTACAAGCATTTCGGGATAACGCCCGAGGCTGTGGCGGCGGCCGCCAGAGCAAATCTGGAAACCGCATCCAAATAGCGAAAGGCGACAGCGCACGCCGGCGACGAGCCTCGCCGAAAACTGGCGAGGCTCCCTCCCGTCAAAGGAGGATTGGCCGTGGACCGTCAGTAGGACGCAAGGATCGGCGGGGCGCCCCAGTTGAAGTGATAATTCACCCCCGCGCGCACGATATTGCCGTTGAACCGATCGGCCGACTGCGTCGCGCCGTAGAGGCCGATTCCCGGCGGAACCCGGATCAAGGCGAACGCATTCGTCACGCGGCCGAGATCGTAATAGAGATACTCGACTTTCGCGCTCCAGTTCGGCCAGAACATCCATTCGAAGCCGCCGCCTGCGGTCCAGCCGACGCGCGTGTCGCTATAGCTGCTCGCGCCGACGCCGAAGGGGGCGGTCGTTGAAAACTGAAAGAGGCCGAGGTCGTTCCGAATCCCGCCATAGGCGAGACCGCCAGTGCCATAGACCAATAGCGTCGGCGTGAAGAGGAAGCCCAGCCTGCCGCGAACGGTTCCGAGATAGTCAAGATTCCGGCGTGCATCATAGGCAGTGAAGAAAACCGTGGCCGCGAAGGGCACGCCTGTCAAAGCCGTCCTGGAGCCGCCGCCGGCAGCGACGCCTTGAATGTCAGCCTCGACGCCGACGAGGAAATTGCGCGCGAATTGCCAATTGTAGCCCGCCTGCCCGCCGCCGATGAATCCATTGTTTTGGGCGGGCAGAACGGCGTTCGCGCTCAACGCCCAGGTGAAGATGCCGGCGCCGGGCAGCAGCGGCGCCGACGTAACCAATTGATTGTTATTGTTGGAGAAAGCATAGCCGGCATTGAGGCCGACATAGAAGCCGGTCCAGATGACAGGCGGCGGAACATAGACCGGCGGCGGCGCCTTCCTGGACGGGAGGTCAGCGGCCAGCGCCGTTCCGGCCGAAACGGCGAGCGCGGCCGTCGCCAAAATAGACTTTTTCATGTCGTGGCCTCTCAATGCAGCAACCATTTCCTTGAGATGTCGCTGCGGATTTATGAAATCAGCTCCCCATCAAACGGATCACAAACAGCAGCGAAAAAAGACTTTTTGAGCGCCCCGCTCATTTAGAAACCATCGACGATCATAAAGTTGCGCGGATTTTGACTGGACGTGATAAATCCGCAACAGGCGCCGGCTCATGCAGAGGCCGGCAATCGGGTAAGACGATCGCCCCTCCGACCCGTCAGGCACGGCGCGGGCGCGGGGCCGGCCAAAGCAGGAATAGAGGACGCGACGATGGCACTGATCACCCTGCGGCAACTGCTCGATCACGCCGCCGAGCACGACTACGGCGTTCCGGCGTTCAACATCAACAATATGGAGCAGGGGCTCGCGGTGATGGAGGCGGCCGCCTCCGTCGACGCGCCGGTCATTATCCAGGCCTCGCGCGGCGCCCGCGCCTACGCCAACGACGTCATGCTCGCCAAGATGATCGAGGCGCTCGCCGCGATCTGGCCGGACATTCCGCTCGTCATGCATCTCGACCATGGTAACGCCGAAGCGACCTGCGCCAGCGCGATCCGTTTCGGCTTCACCTCGGTGATGATGGACGGTTCGCTGAAGGCCGATGGCAAGACCCCCGCCGACTATGATTACAATGTGCGGGTCACCCGCAATGTCGTCGACATGGCGCATTGGGTCGGCGCTTCGGTCGAGGGCGAACTCGGCGTGCTCGGCTCGCTCGAGAGCGGCATGGGCGAGAAGGAAGACGGCCATGGCGCCGAAGGCAAGCTGTCGCATGACCAGCTTTTGACCGATCCGGCGCAGGCCGAGGATTTCGTCGCCCGCACCAAGGTCGACGCGCTGGCGATCGCGATGGGCACGTCGCACGGCGCCTATAAATTTTCGCGCAAGCCGGACGGCGCGATTCTGGCGATGAAGGTCGTCGAGGAAATTCACCGCCGCCTGCCCGGCACGCATCTGGTGATGCATGGCTCGTCGTCGGTGCCGCAGGATTTGCAGGACGCCTTCAACGCCGCCGGCGGCGAGATGCCGCAAACCTGGGGCGTGCCGGTCGCCGAGATTCAGCACGGCATCAAATATGGCGTGCGCAAGATCAACATCGACACCGATAATCGCATCGCCATGACCGCGGCGATCCGCGGCGTGCTCGGCAAGAACAAGGGCGAATTCGATCCGCGCAAATATTTAAAGCCCGCCATGGAGGCGATGCGCGCCGTCTGTAAGCAGCGCTATGAGGAATTCGGCACGGCGGGCCAAGCCTCGAAAATCAAGCCGATCCCGCTGTCGGAAATGGCGAAGCGCTACGCCAGCGGCGCGCTCGATCCGCAATTCGCCAGCAAAAAGGCGGCGGAGTAACGTCATGTCTCACGGCGTCGTCATCGCCCCCTCGATTCTCTCGGCCGATTTCGCGCGGCTCGGCGAGGAGACGCGGGCGATGGCCGAGGCCGGGGCGGATTGGATCCATCTCGACGTGATGGACGGGCATTTCGTGCCCAACATCACCTTCGGGCCCGGCGTCATCGCCGCGCTGCGGCCGGTGACGACGCTCACCCTCGACGTGCATCTGATGATTTCGCCGGTCGACCCCTATATCGCCGCTTTCGCAGAAAGCGGCGCCGACGTCATCACCATTCATGCCGAGAACGGGCCGCATCTGCATCGTTCGCTGCAGGCGATTCGCGCGCTCGGCAAGAAGGCGGGCGTGTCGCTCAATCCGGCGACGCATGAAAACGCGCTGCAATATGTGCTCGACGACATCGATCTGATCCTGGTGATGACCGTCAATCCCGGGTTCGGCGGGCAGAGCTTCATCCCCTCGCAGCTCGACAAGATTCGCGCCATCCGCGAGATGATCGGACGGCGGGCCATCCGACTCGAGGTCGACGGCGGGGTGACGCCGCTGACGGCGCCGCAGATTGTCGAAGCGGGCGCCGACGTTCTCGTCGCGGGTTCGGCCGCCTTTCGCGGGGGGCAGGTCTGCTACGCCGACAATATCGCGGCCCTGCGGCGCGCCGCGGCCAGCGCCGGCGCCATCGCCGTGTGAGCGGTATTTCGCCACGCCGCCCGACCGGTTGATTGTCGGAGCAGGGCGCGCTATCGCCTCACCTGCGCATTGGGGCGTCGCCAAGCGGTAAGGCAGCGGATTTTGATTCCGCCATACGGAGGTTCGAATCCTCCCGCCCCAGCCAATCATTTCAGAGAGTTAGAGCTAACTCACTTTGCTGTCCTTCAGCAGGCCGACGAGCGGGTTTGGCGTCGGCGGCGCGATCCGCCGCAGGGTATTCGTGTCGTGATGGTTGAACGGCGGCGTGCTGCCGCGCAGGGCGAGATCAGTTCGCGTCAGATAGGTCCAGCTGCCATCGTCGTTGAAGGCGATGTCGATCCGGTAATAGTCGGTGCGAAACGCCTCTTCCAGGAAGGTCGTCGAGCAAATGCCGAAGCGGGTGTCGCCACGCCGCGCCTCGACTGAAATGCGCGCGTCATCGGGCTTCGCCGTCCCGCCCGCCAGCACGACTTGTCCGCGCGGGATCGCTATGGTCTGCATGATCAGGCCCGTGGCGGGCTCCCAGAGCCAATAACCGACCTGATCGTGAAAGGTGATCGCCTCCTCCGGCGTGTTGATATGGATGTGATAGCGCAGACCATAGAGGAGTTGCGGCCCGTTCGTCTGCGGGTCGATCGGATCCATGCGGATATGCTCCCGATAGGCGCGTGTTTCCGGCCCTTCGGCCTTGGGATTAACGTCCACGCCTTGATCGGACTGCCACACGCCAGCCAAGCGGCGCAACGGCCCCAGATTGGCGAGCGTATCGGGAGAGAACTCAGGTTCAGTAAAAATATCTTCCGGAATGCTGCGCACGTTTTGCGTCCCTTCCCAGTCATCTGATCGCGCTGGTGATTGAGAAACGTGCGCGGGCTGATTTCAAGCCGCAAATTTACCCAATCTGCTGCCGACATTCGTCACAGGCTTGCGGGTGAGACACAGGCGAAACCGGCAAATTAGCCGATTTCGGGGAGTTACCGCGCGCCATATTCGCTGAGCGGCCAGCGATCATCTACTTAAATAGACCACGGCACGCGCTTCGGACGTGAACCGCGCCGAACGCACACGTGCGCGGGCGCACTGCGCCCTCGAACGAGACGCGCAATGATCCGAACCTTGCAAAAGCCCTTAGCTTTTCGAAGCGATCGGGACCGGCCGCTGAGGCCGGCCCTTTTTTGCGCCACCCATTCGGCCTCTTGAGTGCAGCGCCGGGTAAGCTACCGCGATCACTCGAATGATGGCTGATCTAAAGCCGATGCGTTGCGTTGCGGGCTCGTTTGCTCTCAAATCGCAATCCGTTACACATCACGTCGGATCGCCCGCATGTTGACGGTTTTCTGCTCTCCCGCGAGATATGTTCAAGGTCGCGACGCGACGCGGTCGCTCGCCTCGGAACTCTCGCGGCTTGGCATCGCGGGAAGGGCCCTGATCATCGCCAGCGCCAGCGCCCGCAAGGCGTTGGAGCCGGTTTGGCGCGAGACGTTTCAAGCCGCCGGACTCGATTATGCGGTGATGGATTTCGGCGGCGAGTGTTCCTTTGCGGAAATATCCCGCGGCAAGGAAGAAGCGCGCCGCGTCTCGGCTTCGACGATCGTCGGCGCCGGCGGCGGCAAGACGTTGGACGCCGCTCGCGCCGTCGCCGCCGAACTCGAACTGCCGGTCGCCTGCTGTCCAACGGCGGCGTCCAGCGACGCGCCCTGCAGCGCGCTTTCAATCATCTATACCGAGGGCGGGGTGTTCGAGAAATGCCTCTATTACAGGCGTAACCCCGATCTCGTTATCGTCGATAGCACGATTATTGTGCGCGCCCCCGTGCGCTTGCTGATCGCCGGCATGGGCGATGCGCTCGCCACCTATTTCGAAGCGGACGCCACAATCCGCGCGCATCGCAAGAACGTCGTCGGCGGCTTGGGCACGATTGCAGCCGCGGCAATTTCCGAGCTTTGCTACAAGACTTTGCTTAGGGACGGATTGGCGGCCGTCGCGGCGGCGCGCGCGGGAGCGATCACGCCGGCGCTTGAACGCATCATCGAAGCGAACACGCTGCTCTCAGGGCTTGGGTTCGAGTCGGGCGGACTCGCCGTGGCGCATTCGGTTCACAATGGGCTGACCGCGGCGCTGGAAACGCATGATCGGTTGCACGGCGAAAAGGTCGCCTTCGGCACGCTTGTGCAGCTCGTGCTCGAAGGGCGTCCGAGTTCGACGATCGATGAAGCCATGGGATTTTGCCTCTCGGTCGGCTTGCCGCTGACCCTCGCTGAGCTCGGGCTTCAACAGCTGACGCGAGATAAGGCGTTGGCGATCGCCCAGCGCGCCGTCGCCGCCGGCGAGAGCGCGCATAACGAGCCTTTCGAGGTGACGGCGGAGAATCTCATGGACGCGATTTACGCCGCGGACGCTCTGGGCGCTGCATTCAGGCTGCGCGCTTCATAGCGCAGAATCGTAGACGCTCGGGATGTGCGTTTCATTCCGACAAAGCGGAAAGAACGGCGTCGGACGCGCGAAGGGCGAGCGCGGCGATGGTGAGCGTCGGATTTGCGGTTCCGCCGGTCGGGAAGACTGCCGCGCCGACGAGAAATAGATTCCGGTGCGCGTGGGCGCGCAAATCCTTGTCGACAACGGACGTCGCCGGGTCATCGCCCATGCGCGCGGCGCCCATGATATGGCCGGCGCCCTGGGCGCCCTCCTTGTGCCAAAAGGCTTCGACGCCAACTCTTGCAAACATGTCTTCATGCCTGGTTTTGGCGTTGGCAAACGCACGCTCGGTGTAGCTGTCGAGTTGATAGTAGATCGCGGGGCGCGGCAGACCGGTCTTTTCGACTTGCGTTGCGTCAAGCGTCACCCTGTTGCTCGCCAGAGGCAGTTGCTCGGTCAATGCGGCGACGCGGATATGCCGTGACGTTTGGTCTCTGAGCGCCTTATCGAGCGCTTTTCCGCGCAAGCCGCCGAGCGCCAATTCGCGCGCGGTCGATTCGGGCGCGCTCTTCGGCCAGCTCCAGCCTTCATTGCCGATTTCGAATCGCAACGCCGAATTGACGCCGCGATCGTTCAAGTCACGGAAGTTTTCAATTCCCGATGTCGCTCCGGGTCCGCGGTAAGGCCAGACCGGTTGACGCGCGAGCGCCCAGCTGAGCTGGATCGGATGATCCATCAGGTTTCGCCCGACTTGGTCGGAGCGATTGGCGACGCCGGCAGGGAAAGCCTCCGAGGCCGACGCCAGAAGCAGTCGCGGCGTTTCGATTCCATTGGCGGCGATGACGACTACGCGCGCGACGACGCGCCCAGTCGAACCATCCGAACGAATGAATCTGACCGCTTCGACGCGCCCGTCTTGGCGACATTGAACAAAATTGGCGCAAGTTCCGGTCAGCAGTCGCGCGTCGAGAGATTGCGCGCGCGCGACATGAATTGTCGCGTCATATTTGGCCTGGATCGGACAGATCGGTATGCAGCTGGCGCTGCCGTGACATGAGGGCCGGTCGCCTGACGGTTTCGAGAGTCGGGCCTGTGGCGTCGGACGGACCCTATAGTCAGACGCATGCAACGCATTGCGCCATGCGAGATCGAGAAAGCTTTGCGCGATCGGCGGAAAAGGATAGGGCGCGGAGCGGGGCGAGCCGAGATCGTCGTCATTGTCTCCGGCGACTTCGAGCTCCCGTTCGGCCTGGCAATACCAGGGCTCGAGATCGGTATAGGAAATCGGCCAATCAACGCCGAGTCCAAAGCGTGATTTCATCTGGAAATCGCCGGGAACGAGACGAATGGCGGAGCCGAGCCAATGCCATGTCGTGCCGCCGACCTGACGCAAATAGGTCGAACCGAAGGGATGCGGCCCTTTCTGCGCGTAGAAGGCGAAAGGCTTGTCCGTTTCGGGATGCGGCGTGAACGCGGCTTGCGCATAGGCCGACTCTGGAGTCTTGGGAAAGGCGCTTTGAAAGCGTCTCACCGCGGCGGCGCGATCCACTTCGGGGCCGGCTTCCATGATGACGACCTTCGCCCCCTTGCGCGCCGCGCGGCAGGCGGTGAGCGCGCCGGCGACGCCCGAACCTATGATCAATACGTCGGCGAAAATATCCATCGGGAGAAAATTACTTCTCGGTCGGCGCAAGCGCCCATTTTGCGGCTTCGCCGGGAACGCCCGCGGGCCGCGCAAATCCCATCGCGTCCCACATCAGCGCGCCGGTGTAATCGACGCAAATCATCCGTCCGGAGACGACGGTCTGGCCGGAATACCAGTCCGCGACGATTCTGCGCGCAAGGCGTACGGAGTTTCTTGCGCTGCGATCCAGTCGGAGACTTTGCATGTAAATCCGAGCAGACTCGATCGAGAGATGCGCGCGTCCGATCAGCTCGGCGCTGAGGCTAAGAAAGTCGGCGAGTCCCGTCTTTGCAACAGCCGCGCGAGGCATCAGGGCGGACGCCAGCGCGCCGCCGATCAGAAGCGTCCGACGCGAGACCTCATGATTCATAGCGCGTATTTCATTCCTGCCGACTGACGCCGTTCGACCGTTGCGATGAGTTTCAACCCTTCAGCGCTTCCATGCAACTTTCTCGTCGAATGCGTTGATCGCCTCCCGCGACAGGGAGGACTCGAGCAGCTCAGCGAGAACGGCCGGCGGCGCCGTAACGTCCCGACTATATCGAAGCCCGAGTTCGACGGCATGTCGATCGGGAAAACTCGCGAGAAGCAGCGTACGTTCGGCGCTCTTGACGATCGCGGCGATGCTTTCGAGCTTTTTTTCCCAATCCGATTCGAGCCGCATGAGTCTGCCGAGATATACGGCGACGCCGTCAGCGCCGGCCTCCATCGCGACATAGGCCTGCGCCGCGGTGAACACCGCCGTTACCAGAGACGCGCAGCCCATGTCCGTCAGCGCCGGGCAACAGGCGAGGCTTGCGGGCGTCGGCGTCAGCTTGATCCACAGATTCTTGTCGCGCGCTGATTTCAGATCGTCGACATACAAGGCCGCCTGCCGCAACGCATTGTCGGCGTCTCCGACCGTTTGAATCATCAGATGGCGGATGGAGCCGATGTCCGCTGACATCTTGCAGAGCTTGCGCGCCGCGCCGACATACTTGTCCAGCGACAGGACGTCGACTCCGGCGGCGCGCGCCATCAGGGTAGGATTTGTGGTGAATCCCCGCACGCCGGGAAACTGCAGCGCATGCAAAATCGCCTGTTGATCCGCACTATCGACAAGAAGCATCGCGCCTCAGCATCCTTCTGGTCGAAGCCGCATCAGCGGAATTTCGTTGCGCCCTCAGCACAATGCTCTAATCCGTCGCGCCTCAGAAAAACATGACGCCGATACCGACTGCGCGCGAGCCCGCTCGACTCACGCGTATTTTGCGGCGGCGACGCATGGCGGCCGTGCGCGACTTCTCACATACCTCCGACGACGGGCTCGCCGGCGTTAAGCCAGGCGAGGATGCCGCCGCTGAAATGCGTGTCGGCGTCGCGTCGACCGCTGAGCCGTGCCTGTTCCATCGCCGTCACCGATCGGCGTCCCGATCGACAATAGATGACGACCTTTTGGCCGTCTCCAGCAACGGGCAGCTTGCCCGGATCGAATTTCGAGAGCGGGTTGAACAGCGCGCCGGCGATATGGCCCGCAGCATATTCGTCGGCCTCCCGCACGTCGACGAGCAGGACTCGTCCTGACGCGAGGCCGGACTTCAACTCCTCCAGGCTGATGTCATTGAACTGATTGCCCGCGCTCATGACGCTCGATCCTTTCGATGGTCCCGCGAAATGTCCTTGGCG
The DNA here is from genome assembly GCA_016869435.1 of Alphaproteobacteria bacterium. Classification (GTDB taxonomy): domain Bacteria; phylum Pseudomonadota; class Alphaproteobacteria; order Rhizobiales; family Beijerinckiaceae; genus Methylocystis. The sequence continues at coordinate 12,302 of VGEB01000053.1, forward strand.
CACACGCCAAGGTCCCAACCTAACCCGTATTGCGGAGGCCGGCCGCAACGCCGTTGATCGACATCAGGATGCCTTCGCGAATGTCATCGCCGCGCTCTCCCGCGCGATGGCGCCGGATTAATTCGACCTGCAGATAGTTGAGCGGCGCGATATAGGGGAAGCGGTGCCTCAGCGAGCGCGCGAGGGTCGGATTGTCCGCGAGCCGCTCCTTGGAGCCGAGAATCTTTTCCAGCGCCTCATTGGCGCGCGCATGCTCCGCCTCGATCATGCCGAAGATCCGCGCCGCAAGCGCGCGGTCCTCGACGAGTCCGGCGTAATGATGCGCGATCGATAAGTCGGTCTTGGAAAGAATCATGTCAATGTTCGAGAGCAGCGCGCGAAAGAACGGCCATTCCTGACTCATGCGGCGCAGCAGCGCGAGGCGCGGCTTCTCGTCCTTCTCGATGAAATGCGCGATCGCCGAGCCAAAGCCGTGCCATCCCGGCAGCGCGACGCGCGCCTGCGCCCAGGAGAAGCTCCACGGGATTGCGCGCAGGTCTTCGATCCGGCGTGAGGGTTTGCGCGACGCCGGACGCGAGCCGATATTGAGCGAGGCGATTTCCGAGATCGGCGTCGACGAAAAGAAGAAGTCGACGAAGCCTTCGGTTCCATAGACAAGGCCGCGATATGCCGCCATGCCCGCCTGCGACAATTCTTCGGCCGCCTCCAAAAACTCCGGCGGCGGCGTTTTGTGCTCGGAGAGCAGCGTCGCTTCGAGAGTCGCGGCGACCAGCAATTCAAGGTTGACGTGGCCGATCTGCGGATTGGCGTATTTGGCCGCGATGACCTCGCCCTGCTCGGTCAGACGGATCTGTCCGTTCACCGTGCCGGGCGGCTGCGCCAGAATGGCGTCATAGCTCGGTCCGCCGCCGCGCCCCACGGTGCCGCCGCGGCCATGGAAGAGGCGCAGGGTCACGTTGTGCAGGGAAGCGAAGAATTCCGCCAGGACGGTCGAGGCCCGATAGAGTTCCCAGATGCTCGTTAAAATGCCGCCGTCCTTGTTGGAGTCGGAATAGCCGAGCATGACGTCCTGCTGCCCGCCGGAATTCACCACCAGTTTGAGGATGCCGGGAAGCGCATAGAATTCCCGCATGATCGGCGCGGCGTTGCGTAAATCGTCTATCGTCTCAAACAACGGCACGATGATGAGATCGGCGATGACGCGCTGAGCGTCGCGCGGATCGAGCGTGCCGCGCATCAATCCGCATTCTTTTTGCAGCAGCAGCACTTCGAGCAGGTCGCTGACCGTTTCGGTGTGGCTGATGATATAATGGCGTATCGCTTCATCGCCGTAGAGCTGTCGCATCTCGAGCGCGCGCTCCATGATCGTCAGCTCGCTCGTGGCGCGCTCGCTATAGGTCGCGCCCGGCAGGCGCACTGGCCGGGGATCGCTGAGGAGCTTCATCAGCAATTGTTGCTTTTCGGCCTCCGACAGCGCCGCGTAATCGTCAACGACGCGAGCGACGTTCAAGAGTTCGGCGATCGTCTCCTCATGCCGATCCGAGCTTTGTCGCAAGTCCAGCGTCGCGAGGTGGAAGCCGAACACTTCAACGGCGCGGATCAGCGGCTCGAGCCGCTGGGTGGCGATGACGTCGCTGTGATGCACCCGCAGCGATTCGTCGATGGTGACGAGATCGGCGAGCAGCGCCCAGGAATTGGCGTAAGGCTCGCCCGGCGCGACGGCATGGCGCGCCGCCTGGCCGCCGGTCAGCTTCTCCAGCGTGCCGGCGAGGCGGGAATAGACGCCGATGAGCGCGCGCCGATAGGGCTCGTCGTCTCGGTGGGGATTGTCGTCGCCCGAGCGCGCCGCAAGCTCTTCGAGCGCCTTGGTGCAGCCGGCGTAGCGCCGCGAAATCGAAAGCTCGGCGCCAAGCTCATGCACTTCAATGAGGTAAGAGCGAAGCGCCGTTTCGCACTGCATGCGCATGGCGGTCGACAGCGAGTCCGCCGTGACGTTCGGATTGCCGTCGCGATCGCCGCCGACCCAGGCGCCCATGCGCAGGAAGGGCGGCACGCGCAGCCCTTCGAGATGCTGTTCGATGTCGGCGTAAAGGCGTGGAATCTCGCGCAGGAAGGTGCTGCGATAATAACTCAGCGTATTCTCGATTTCGTCGCGCACCGTCAATCGCGAATGACGCAGCAGTTCCGTCTGCCAAAGCTGCGACACGCGCGCGCGCAGCTGCATCTCGTTTTGCGCGCGCTCTGCCTTGCCGCGCGCATGTTCGCGTGCGGCGAGCAGCTTGAAGATTGCGTGCTCGGCGTCGAGCAGGCTTTTGCGGCGCACTTCGGTCGGATGCGCGGTCAGCACCGGCGAAATCCAGCCGCGCGCCAGCGCCTGGGCGATCTTGCCTGCGCCGATCGAGGCCTTGCGCAGGTGCGCGAAGGTCGTGGCGAGGCTTGGCGTGCCGGCAAAGGCGCCGCTCGCCTGCGCGCGGGCGCGCTGCTGCAGTGGATGCAGGTCTTCGGCGATATTGGCGAGGTGCGAGAAATAGCTGAAGGCGCGGATCACGGTGCGCGCCTCTTCGGCGGTCAGCGCGCGCAGCAGCGCGTCGAGGTTTCTGTCGGCCTCGGCGTCGCCGTTCCGGCTCGCTGCAACCGAAAGTCGCCGGATCGTCTCGATGCGCTCGAAGGCGGCGCTCCCCTCATGTTCGCGAACGGCGTCGCCGAGAAGCCGTCCGAGAAGGCGAATGTCCTCAATGAGGGATTCGTCGCCCTTCGGGGCATCGGGCTCGGCGCCCGGCGCGGGCGATAGCGTGACGGGTTTTTCCTGCGCCTGCGCGTCAAGCTGCATAGAATCGCGGCCTTTGAATTTTTCCGCGCCTCAGGGCGCGTCAGGGCAGCTATAGCAGGCTTTGGGCGCCTTTTCGACGCATCTTACGCCCAGCGCGTCTCCCGCCCGCTGCGCGCGCTTTAAAAGCCGAAGAAATGCGGCTCGTCCCGGTAATATTTCCGAAAATCGGTAGGAGACAGCTGTTTCCGGCAGGAGCGCGACAGATACGGCATATACTGCTTGAGGCAATTCTCCATCTCGAAAATCAATATGCTGTTGCCGCCGCAGAACCGGTATGCGTCGTAGGCGCAGGCCTTCTGTTCCGCCGCCATGTCGTCGGACGTGTTGCCCGCCCAAGTGTTTACGGCAAGAGCCGGCCTCGCGCCGCTCGCGGCGCATAGAAGCGCAAGAAATAGGGCTTTCCGCACGAGACCCCCGACGAAATTGCGAACTGGACTTTGCCTGCTAAACCTGCTGCAGACCGGAACGTTTGACAAGGCCGCAACGATGCGCCTCCTTCGGAGAGGCGACGGGCAGAACGGGCACTTGTTCGGCGCCGCCGGTCCCCTTATAGACTCGGCGCCACGTTACGTCTCATTCCCAGTTCGCGTGCAAATGGTCAAGCGATGCTCGACACAACGGAAATAGCCATCTTCGCCGCAGTCGGCTTGGTCTTCGCTTTGGGCCTCGTCGCGCTCTGCCGATGGTCGGGCGCCCCCGCCCAGCGCATCGCCGCCTATGCGCTAATAGCGGTGTCCTTCCTTTATGTCGGCTTTGCCTTTCGGGCCGAGGAGGCCGCCCCGTGGGTCGGATTCGAGATGACCGGCGTCGCCGTCTTCGGCACGCTCGCCGGCATGTCGATCATCGGCGCGCCGTGGTGGGTCGTCGCCGGCCTCGCGCTGCATCCGTTTTATGCCATCTACTTCCACTATATCGGCGCCGGATCGCAATTCGCTCCCGCGCCCTTCGTGATCGCCAATGCAGCGTTCGACGTCGCGACGGCGCTGTTCGTCGCCTATGCCGCACTGCGCGGCGCGCGCAAAAAGCCGACGATGGCTGCCGAGGCGCCGGCGCCTCAGCGCAAGCTCGCCGCGCGCTCCCAGCATCGCGCGCAGAGCCGCGACGCCGGAGGCCCGGCGTGAACGCGCCTGTCGACTTCTCGCTGCGCTTCGACTGGCGCGTCGAAGAAATCGTCGTCCTCCACGATCAGCCGTTGCTCGACCTCGTGGCGCAGGCGAACGCCGTCCATCGCCGCTTTCACGACGTCAACGACGTGCAAAAGGCGGCGCTGCTGTCGATCAAGACCGGCGGCTGTCCGGAAGACTGCTCCTATTGCCCGCAATCGGCGCACCACCGCGAGGTGAAGCTCGACCGCGTCGATCTCTTGGAGACGGCGGAGGTGCTCGCCGCCGCGAAAACTGCGAGAGAGGCCGGCGCCGATCGCTTCTGCATGGGCGCAGCCTGGCGTTCGGCGCCCGATGGCGCACGTTTCGACGCCGTGCTTGACATGGTGCGCGGCGTGCGCGCGCTCGGCATGGAGGCCTGCGTCACGCTCGGCATGATCAACCCGTCGCAGGCGAAGCGTCTCGTCGACGCCGGGCTCACCGCCTATAACCACAATCTCGACACCGGCCCGGAATTCTACAGCGAGATCATCACCACCCGCACCTATCAGGACCGTCTCGACACGCTCAAGGCCGTGCGTGGCGCGGGACTGGAGATGTGCTGCGGCGGCATCATCGGCATGGGCGAAAGCGTGCGCGACCGCGCCGGCATGTTGCAGACGCTCGCGTCTTTCGATCCGCATCCCGAAAGCGTGCCGATCAATGCGCTGGTCGCCGTCGAGGGCACGCCGCTCGCCGGCCGCGCACAGATCGACCCGCTCGATCTCGTGCGGATGATCGCGACGACGCGCATTGTCATGCCAAAGTCGCGGGTGCGGCTCTCCGCCGGGCGCTCGTCACTGTCGCGCGAGGCGCAAATTCTCTGCCTCGTCGCCGGCGCCAATTCGATCTTCTACGGCGAGAAGCTGCTGACGACGGACAATGCCGGCATCAATGAAGACGATGCGCTCTTCGCCGCGATTGCGGCGCGCGATGCGAGCGCTTCCGCTGCATAGGCGCTCTCATACGAATTCCGCAGTTCGCTTGGACCTTGTCATTCCCGGCAGGCCGAAAGCCTGACCGGGAATCCAGAGCCAATCCAGGAGCGCTGGTCTTGCTCTGGATTCGCGATCGCGCTTCGCGCGTCGGGAATGATCTTCGAGCCGTTCAAACGGAAGTCGTGTCGACCGGGCCGAAGATCGCTTCGAAATTATTGCGCAGACTGGCGTCGACGGTCTGCATGTCCGCCGTCACGCCGAGGTCAGCGAGGCTGGTGACGCCGAGATGCGCCTCGCGCACGCCGCAGGGCGCGATGCCGGAAAAATGCGTCAGGTCCGGTGCGACATTGAGCGCGACGCCGTGAAAGCTCACCCATTGCCGCAGCCGAATCCCGATCGCTGCGATCTTGTCTTCGGCCGTCTCGCTGAGAGGCCCTTTTGGCTTATCGGGCCGCTCGACCCAGACGCCGACGCGCGCCGCGCGCCGTTCGCCGGTAACGCCGAAATCGGCAAGCGTCGCGATGATCCACGATTCGAGCGCACAAACGAGCGCGCGCACGTCGCGCCGGCGGCGCGTCAGATCGAGCATGACATAGGCGACGCGTTGCCCCGGTCCGTGATAGGTGAACTGGCCGCCACGCCCGGTGCGGTGAACGGGAAAGCGCGCATCGAGCAGATCATGCGCCTTCGCCGACGAGCCGGCGGTGTAGATCGGCGGATGTTCGAGCAGCCAGACGCATTCGCGCGCTTCGCCAGCGGCGATTGCCGCGGCGCGCGCCTCCATAAAGGCGACCGCCTCTTCATAAGCAACGAGACCGGCGCCGACGCGCCATTCGACCGGCGGCGCGTCTGCGCTCGCGCGCATCGCTGAGGCGTCGACGGCGGGCGCAGGCGGGCAGGCGGCTTGGGTCATCGCGTCATTTTACACCAATTCAAGGGCTAAGCGTTCCGCCGCTTGTCATCTGAGGGCCGATTTGTTAGACGCAGCGCGCCGGCGCTGCGCGATAAGCGGAGCGCCTTTGCGGCCGTGGCGGAATTGGTAGACGCGCTAGCTTGAGGTGCTAGTTGGGCAACCAGTGGAGGTTCGAGTCCTCTCGGCCGCACCATTCCCAAGAGCGAGTTCACAAAAACTCGGCGCGTTAGCCCAAGTCTGCCGACGTCTTTGGGCAAGCTACTGGCGAGCGCGGATTCAACTCCGCGAAGCGAACGCCCAACGACCGGAGGTCGACACAGGATGGGTCGCCCGCGCGACTAGGGCGTTTAAGCCTGCGGCTCGGCTCGGCGGCTCTTTGGGCGCGCAACTTGTGGGGCTGAGCCGCCCGAGGGGTGGCGCCGTCGCCTCTTGAGTATGCAAGCTTTGCAAAGGTGGACTATCGATTATCGCCTATCATCGGGCTGATAAGCTGGTTCCACTCTCCCTCCGACGAACATTGCTTTTGGCCGACCCTGCATTGGTCGATGTTCATCGTCTCTTCGTTCTGCTTACGAACACCCGAGAATGCGCCTGCCTCGCTGTTGCCGTCCACATCGTGCAGGGTTTCAACGAGCCGGAATTCCTTGTCGCTGGCGCGTATGGTTTTCAAGCCTTCAAGGTAGAAGCACTTACTGGATGCGGGATCGTAGCGCGCATGGAAAAAAGCAATATGAAGCCCGTCTTTGTCGCTATATTCGCGTTGCGGATGAGCTCGACCAAAAATATCGGCGACGCGCTTCTCGCATCGGTCGCGTAGCGCATCTGGCGACTTATTCGGCTTGGAAAGCGCCGTATGCGGCGAAATGAGAAACATCGATAAGAGGCTCGAAAAAACTGCCGATGTTCCCAGGCGCATCTGCGCTCCTGCTGCTGAAGAGTTAGCGACGGCATCTGTCTATAAACTGTTCTTTTAAAGATCAAGGAGACGCAGTTGCGCTCTGCGTGAGCCCGCGTCGCGTCCATGCCAGGTATTGCGTCAAAAGCGCCTAAGTGATTGCGGCGCCGCAGCGGGCAAACATCAGCCACAATCTCGATTGCAATATGCTTGCGCTGGCGCTTGGTCAGCACGAGCCGTTCGGCCGGTATTGCCGAGGCATGAAACGCGCCTGATTTGCGACACC